>JACPZS010000126.1 GCA_016195385.1 Verrucomicrobiota bacterium | reverse complement strand
GTTCGCGCTGGCGCTGGCCAACAATTCGGACGGCCACAGCATCTATCCGTTGCTCGAGTTGTACCAACGCATCGGCGATGCGAGCGTGGTGCCCGATCTCGAAAAAGGTGTGGCCAGCACCTCCGCTTGGCGCTATCAGGCGGCGTTGGCATTGTCGGAACTGCCGGACGGCGTCGGAGTGCCTGCGCTCATCAAGCTCGCCCAGAATCCGCAAATCGGCGCGCAAGATCAGGGAGATCTCGCTTATCGCGCGCTGGCGCAAGTCGCCAGCAAATATCCCGACGCGCGCAACGCGTTGATCGAGCAGGCACGCGCGGGACAAGTGCCCGTCACAGCCTGGCCGGCCATCGCGTCGGCATTATCGGGAACTTACGTCTTCTCCTATGGTTATCAGGTTTTCGGTCTGCCAGAAAATTTGCCGATGATTGCACCGAGCCAGATTCCACAGCAGGTGGCGTTGCTGGACCAACTCATCGCCGCGACCTCCGATGCCGCAGCCCAAGCCGCGTTGCGCGAGCATCGCGCTGCGCTCGCCACGCGCATCAAGTGAGCCGATCTGCCGGGGGGCAGCGGGCTTTTTGCGGAGAAAGAATTTTGCAACTGGCAGCCACCTCAGTGCAGCGTGACCAAGGCGTAGTTCCGTTTACCCTTGCGCAGCAACAAATGCTTGCCGAAAAGGAAATCACTGGCACGCACGATGCGCTGGAAGTTCACCTCGCGCAGGTTGTTCAAATAAATCCCGCCGGCTTCCGCGTCCTTACGCGCCTGGCCTTTTGACGAGCACAAACCGGATTGCACCAGAACTTCGAGCAACGGCATTCCCGTCTCGCCCAATTGCGTCCGCGCGATTTCTTTGGACGGAACTTCGCCAACGATCTCACTGAATGTTGTTTCCGAAATTCCCTCCAACCCACCGCCAAATAAAATCTCGCTGGCACGAATCGCCTCCAGTGTCGCCGCTTCGCCGTGGATGAGTTCCGTAACGGATTTGGCAAGCGCCTTGTGCGCGACGCGGGCTTCGGGTTTTTCCAAATGCTGTTTTTCGAGCGACTCGATTTCCGGCCGGCTGAGGAAAGTGAAAAATTTTAGAAAGCGGATCACATCGCGATCATCCGTCTGAATCCAAAACTGATAAAAGCGATAGACACTCGTCTTTTTCACGTCGAGCCAGACCGCACCGGCAACACTTTTGCCGAACTTACTGCCATCGGCATTCGTGATCAGAGGGACCGTGACTCCGAACACCTGGCGATGAAACTTTTTGCGGCAAAGATCGATGCCCGCCGTGATGTTGCCCCATTGATCGCTGCCGCCGATCTGGAGTTCGCAGCCATAATCGCGGCAGAGGACGAAAAAATCAAACGCCTGAAGCAGCATGTAGCTGAACTCGGTGTAGCTGATGCCTGTTTCGCGATCCTCCATGCGGGCGCGAACACTTTCCTTGGCGACCATCACGTTCACCGAAAAATGTTTCCCGATGTCGCGGAGAAAATCGAGGTAACTGACGCCGGCGGTCCAGTTCGCATTGTCCACAAGCCGGGCGGGATTGCTCGGCGTTTCAAAATCAAGGAGCTTGCGCAACTGCTCTTTGACCGCGGCGATGTTGCGATCCAAAACTTCCCGTGAAAGCAATTGTCGCTCGTCGGTCTTGCCGCTGGGATCGCCAATCGAACCGGTCGCGCCCCCGGCGACGGCGATTGGATGATGTCCATGCAATTGGAATCGGCGCAACGCGAGCAGCGGCACGAGATTGCCAACATGGAGGCTGTCAGCCGTGGGATCGAAGCCGCAGTAAAGTGTCGTCGAGCGTTCAGTCAGCCGCAGTTTCAACTCGCCCTTGTCTGTGCAGTCTGCAATCAGGCCGCGCCATTCCAGTTCTTCAAAAATGTTCATCAAGCCGGGAAGTTATCGCGACTCGAAGTGGACGGCACAAGGGGAAAGTCAGCTTCGCGAACGCGGCTGAACGCCGAAAAAACAGGCGATTTAAGCGACTCGTTTACGGAAGAGGGAACTGGTGTCCGCAACGTTGAGCGTGGAGAGATCGAGTTTGGCCGAAGGGTCGCGCCGCTCGGCGATCCGAAGCTGCTCGGCCGCCTTGAGAATCGCCGGGGCGGCAAAGTATTTGACCGCGCCGACGCTGGCGCTGGCTTTGAAAATTACGAGCAGCAGACAATTTTCATCGACATTTTGGATGAGCACGCTGTGTTGTTCGCCTTGTTGGTACACGCAACTGAAGTTCGTTTCGCTGACGAGGCCGGCGATGGTCTGGGTTGCCGCATAGGCCGCCGCGGACAGCGCGGCGAGCGTGGTCGTGTCGAACGACTGCAACGCGCCGCACTGCGTGATAAGGAAGCCCCCTTTGTCGATCACCAATCCACCCGCCGCTTCACTTTGGGTAAGCAGGTCGCTCAACACGGCGTTGAGCTGATCGATGTCTTCCTCGATCAATTGCGGCAGCGCGGCCATATTATGCGACTTTCCGTCCGCTTTCGTTGATGTATTTGTGCAACAGAAGCCGCGTGATCATGTTGAGCGTCTCGAACACGCCATCGCATTTGTGGGCGCACGCGCCAAACGACGGCACTTGGACTTCGCGGTTGTTGAGCAGGTATTCCAAATAATCCATCGGCGCGGCGTCGGCCACGTCCCGTTTGTTGTATTGGAGCACGTACGGGATGTCCGCAAGGTTCAGCTTCAAGCTTTTGAGGTTGTCTTCCAGGTTGCCGAAGCTTTCGACGTTTTCCGCCATCTTGTCGTATTGCGAATCCGCGACGAAGACGATGCCATCCACGCCGCGCAGCACGAGCTGGCGTGTCGTGTTGTAAATCACCTGCCCGGGCACGGTGTAAAGTTGGAACTTGGTTTTGAATCCCTTGATCGCCATCGCCTCGATGGGCAGGAAGTCGAAGAACAACGTTCGGTCTGAACTCGTCGCGAGCGAGACGAGTTTGCCTTTGCCTTCGGGGGTGTTCGTTTGCACGTTGGAATGGACCTGTACGAGGTTGGTGGTTTTGCCACACAACGCCGGTCCGTAATAAACGATTTTAATCTGCAGTTCTTTGGTGGCTTGATTGATGATGGCCATACGTCTGGTTATTTGAGGTTGCGTCCGAACTCGGTGGCGATGGCGGATAGCTTCGCCAAGGGCAGTTGATGCCCGGCCCGGCCGAGAACGCCGAAGTAAATTTTGCCGGCTTTGAAAATGCGCAGTGGCAGTTGTCCGGCGACGATTTCCAACTGGCTCAGTTCCCCGAGCGACATCTCTTTGGCATACTGGGTCAACTTGGAGAACATCGGCGCGAGAAAGGCCGCGACGGTTTCCGCGCTCATCCCGTTAGGCAATTCGCCGGCGACGAGCAAGCCATCCTGCAGCGCGATTACCGCGCCCGCCACGCCGGGGAGCGAACTCGTGCGCTGCACGACTTCGACGGGCGTCCAATTACGCTTGTCCGGAAGCTCAAAAATCTGGCTCAAGCCGGCGGCGCCAGTTGGTTTGGTTTCGTTGGCTGCGGGCGCTGTGGCTGGCGCGGTGTGGTTGGGATCGGCGGCCGCCAACGAAGCACCACTGGCCTGGCCGTTTGGTTCGGATGTGCCGGGCGCAGTTGCCGACCCGCCGCTGAAAATGTCGGGAATGTTTTCCGCCACCGCAACACTCTTGCGTTCGCGAGCGTGATTTTTCTGTGCCAGGAAGAGCGGCACCACGACATTGAGCGGAAGCTCCAGCGGAATGTCATCCAACGGTGAAGGGCCGAGCGGCAATGGCGCAGCGATCCACGAGCGGATTTGTTTCCACGAAACCAAAATTTTCCCGCGCTTCAATCCACTCTCAATTTCGGCGAAAGGCAAATGCACCTGTGTTTGTCCGAGTCCATCCTGCACGATCTCCTGGCCAACCGGTTCCGGCCAATCAGCCGCGAGCAATTGGAGTTTGATTTCGAGTGCGTCGCCAGCGGGCACAGGCTTGTGTTCGGTGGGACTGGCGGCGGTTTTGGCGGCAGCCAGTTGATCCGCCCGGAAAAATCGCGTGGTGTGCCCCGACGAACTGGAAGGTGTCGTCGCTGAGGCGCTGGTCGTCACCGGCGAAGCGGAAGTCGTCGGTTTGAAAAAACTTGTGGTGTGACCGGCGTGGGATGGCTTTGCCGGAGCGGACGTCGCGGCTTTCGTGAACCGCGTCGTGTGCCCGGCTCCACTGGCAGGCGCGGGAATCAGGTTCGCCGGAGCGGCTGGCGTTCCCGGCACGGCGGGAGCTGCGGAAGCAAGACTGTGGCTGCGTTCGCTCAACTTTGCGGCCGCCTTGCCATCCGGTCCGAAGATCGGCAGCACATCATCGGGCACGGTAATTCGTTTCTGGTTGGGGCGGCGCGCCCAATATGCCGGCTGCAGGCGTGAAAGAATTTCCTTCATCGGCAATTCAATCAGCGTCATGTCAGCGGCATTCGAGGGCGCGAACATTCCCGGTGGCGCCGCGCGGCGCAGTTCGCCGAAAGGAATCCGAATCGCGCCATTGCGCAATTGCTCGTTAATGCGTTGAGCCGGCACGGCGATGGTCCCTCTAGCGCGGTCGGGATTGCTCACGTGCAGTTTCAATTGCTCCGGCAAACGAGTCAGGATCGATTCCCAAGTAATCGGCACGGCTTCGCCGCCGCCGACGGGAGCCGCCAGCACGGGGGCGGTTGGGCGCGCCGGCCGGTGGGCGGCGGGAAGAACTTGAGGATGATTGGTGGTGGAGGTCGTCGCCACCGAACTCGCGTCGGCAACTTCAATCGACGCGGGCGGCGTTTCTGTGCCGCCGATTTTGCTGAAGAAGTTCTTTAGTTTGGAGAACATTTTCGTTTGGACTCTTTCGTACGCGCTGGCCCCGAAGCTTTTGGGTTATCGTCGAAACCGGCGGAAAACTTTAGCGCCAGCCAGCTAAAGTTTCGCCGCTGGCGTGGCGATATTCCCAAGTGCAGAACTACATGAACGGTCAGCAGTCGTAATACGAAACCCATGTCAGCGCGCCCAAAAATCCTGTTGTTGGATGACGATGCGAGCGTCCTTGAAGTGTTTCGCGAGGTCGTCGCGCGATTGCCGAGCAAACCCGAGATCTTCACCGCGACTTCCGGCCCGCGCGCGATTGCGCTGCTGGAATCCGAGGAGTTCAATTTGCTCGTTTCGGATTTGAGCATGCCGAAGATGGACGGGCTGCAAGTCCTGTCGATTGTGCGCCGAAAATTCCCCCAGTTGCGCACCGCGATTTTGACGGCCGTGCCGGACGAGCAATTCCGCGCGCGCGCGTACGCCATCGGCGTGGACATTTACTTTGAGAAACCGCGCACGGCGCAGGAGATCGATCTGTTCATCGATTGTCTCGAATCCCTCATCGGCCAGGAAACCAGCGGTGTCTTTCGCGGCATCCAAAGCAAAAGCCTCGTGGACATCATCCAATTGGAGTGTCTGTCGCAAAGCTGTTCGGTGCTCAAGGTTGCGAATGGCTTGCAGGAAGGAAAAATTTGGTTTCAGGACGGTGACGTGATCGACGCGGCCGTGGGGGACTTGCAAGGCGAATCTGCTTTTCAAAGAATTCTTTCGTGGAAGACCGGCAACTTTGAAACTCTGCGCGCGGAGCCCGGCCACGAGCGCGCCATTTTCAAGTCCAATCAAGCTTTGCTGCTCGAATCAGCCCAGGCGCTCGACGAAGCCACAGCCGAGCCAAATCTCACCCACGCCCCAAACGGACAGGAAGGCCAGCCCAGTGCGGCATCATCCGAAGTCGCCGTGATTTCAAAAATCGAAGGCGTCGAATTCGTGCTCCTCTCGCGCGGGGACAATCCGCAAAAAATTGACTCCTGGAGCGCGCAGAACCCGGAACCGCTCGGTGCCTGGGCCAGCGCGACACTTCAATCGTTTCAGGAGCTCGGCGAATCTCTGCAAGCCGGCCAGCTCCGTCACCTCGAAGGAATCGGACTACACCAGAACGTCGGCCTCGCCGCGCTGGCTGAACGCTGTTTCTGCGTGGGTTTTCGGCGGGACATCGGCGCTGAACAGATTCGCGAAACGATGAAGGAAATTGTCGCCGAATGCATATGTTAAGTTTCTTTTCCAAAACGGCTCATACGGCGCTTGTGCGGCTGGCCAACGGCTGTTTCACGGTGGATCGCGACGGACGTATCGTGGCTTCCACCCTGCCCCAATCGTTCCCGCTCAAGCAGGTGCATGAGATCGCCAGGCGAGTACTGTCCACGTTCCAAGCCGCCCAGCAGCAAAACCTGCCGCTGACGGAATTGATGGTGGATTATTCCGCCCTGATGTTGACGGCGAGAGAAATGCGGGGCGGAGCCATTGTTTATCTTACGACCCGTCCGTTGTCGCCCACCAGCTGATCAACCCCACTGATCTATGCGCAACAAAAAACTGGATGCCCTGGTTCTCCAACTGGAAAATTACGCGGAGTGCTGGAAACAATTCAGCCGCTACCTCAACGCGGCACGCGCCCGGCAGTTCGACCAGAACGACGAAACGCAATTCCTCGAATTGAAGAGTCTCATCACGCAGGAATTGGAGTTGATCTTCGCTGCCATTGATTGCGTGGCACCGAAAAAAACCGATGTCCATTCACTCCTCGGCAATGCGCCGTCGATTCGCTATCTCAGCGAACTCAGCGAAGGCGCGTTGCGTGGTCTGGAAAATCAGTGGCACAAAATTTACATCGCCTGGCAGTGCAACCTCGGCCAGCTCAAAGTGCAGCAGCGTCAGCTTGAATCCCAATCGATGCTTTCCTCTTTGCTCTCTCGCAGCAAGTGAGCGCACGACAGCGCGTCACTCGATTATTTTTTTGGAAGCAGGGACGACGGCTTGTTGGCGGCGAGAAGTTTTTCCAGTTCGCTGACGCGGCGCAATAATTCCGGGAGCTGTCCGATCGCGATCAACTCCCGCTTCATTTTGCGATCTGGCTTGGCCGGATAGCCGAACCATTTTTCGCCGACGGGAATGTCGTGCATCACTCCCGACTGCGCTGCGACCGTCACGCGGTCGCCGAGCCGGATGTGGCCCGCCAGCCCGGCCTGGCCCGCGAGCGTGACGTGGTCTCCGAGTTTGGTACTGCCGGCGATGCCGGTCTGCGCGACGATCAAACAATGCTCGCCAACTGCAACATTGTGCGCGATTTGCACGAGATTGTCGATCTTCGTGCCCTTGCCGATGATGGTTGAACCAAGCGCCCCCCGGTCGATCGTCACGTTCGCGCCGATCTCCACGTCGTCATGGATGACCACGTTGCCGATTTGAGGCACCTTCATATGCGCGCCTTGATCCAGCACGTAGCCAAAACCATCCGAGCCGATAACCGTGCCCGAGTGGATGCGCACACGCTGGCCGATTTGCGTGCGGGGATAAAGCGTGGCGTTCGGAAAGACGTTGCTTTCATCGCCGATAACGCAGTCGTTTCCGATGCAATTGCCTCCCTGCAGAGCCACTCGCGCGCCAATTTTTGTCCGCGCGCCAATCACGCACCACGGCCCGATGTGCGCGCTCGCATCGACCTCCGCCGAGCCGTCGATGACCGCCGTCGCGTGGACGCCTGCCGGAAAGATCCGTTCAGGGAAGAACAACGGGAGCACTTTGGCGAAACCGACACGCGCATTGGGGACTCGAATCAAAACCTTTTTGTCCGACGAAAACTCGCCATCAACTAGAACCGCTGTAGCGGCACTTTGTTCGGCTTGCGTGAAATAAAATTCGCTCTCGGCGAAAGTGAGATCGCCGGGTTTCGCATTGCTGGCCGGCGCGAAGCCCGTCAACAACACCGCGCCGTCGCCAAGGACAGTTCCGCCAAGCTGTGTCGCAATTTCAAAAGCGGTGAATGGCATTCTAGTTAGGAGCAAAGGTTCACGTCAGAGCCGCAACGGACCGCACACACTTGTACCCGCGCGTTTTCAAATTCCCCGCGCATTCTCCACGACGTTGTTCTGGCCAAGCACGATGACGCGTGGTTTCCAACTTTTCGCTTGCTCTGCGGCCACGACCGCGTAGCTCATGATCGTGATCCGGTCGCCGACTTTGCCGAGATGAGCCACCGCGCCATTGAGGATGATGCTGCCCGAGCCGCGCTCGCCGGTGATGGCATAGGTCTCGAACCGCGCGCCGTTGTTCAAGTTGCCGCACAGAATTCGCTCGTACGGCAGCAACCCAACTTTCTCCATAAAATCCTCGGCGATGGTGAGGCTGCCTTCGTAGTTCACGTTGGCGGCGGTGACCTGGGCACGATGGATTTTCGATTTCAACAAATGAATGTTCATACAAAACTACCGGCGCTGGACTGGGAAAAATCCCCCGACGGACGACGCACCTCGCGGCTGCGAGACGGAGGCGACAGCCCAAGGCTCGTTTGCCTGACAAGTCATTCGTTGACTTGCCCGGCGGCGGCCACTATAGAGTCCGCGAAATCTAATTCAACACAACTATGAGCAGAAAAATTCGTTACGGCATGGTCGGCGGCGGACGAGGCGCGTTCATCGGCGCGGTGCATCGCATCGCGGCCGCGTTGGACCAACAAATCGATCTCGTGTGCGGCGCTTTTTCGTCGGACCCCGAACGTTCGAAGGCGAGTGGCGGCGACCTCTTTCTTCCGGCGAACCGGTGCTACGGCACGTTCACGGAAATGATCAAAGCCGAAGCACAATTGCCCGCCGGCGAGCGCATGGATTTCATCGCCATCGTCACGCCGAACCACATGCACTTCCCGCCCGCGAAGATGGCGCTCGAAAACGGCTTCCACGTTTTGAGCGACAAGCCCGCCACTTTCAATCTCGCCGAGGCGAAGAAACTCGCGGAACTGGTGAAGAAAACCGGCCTGCTCTATGGGCTCACTCACAACTACACCGGCTACCCGTTGGTGAAGCAGGCGCGCGAAATGGTCGCCACCGGCAAGCTTGGAAAAATCCGCAAGGTCGTTGTCGAGTATCCGCAAGGCTGGCTCGCCACGCGCCTCGAAGCATCCGGGCAGAAGCAAGCCGGCTGGCGCACCGATCCCAAGCGCAGCGGCGCGGCGGGCAGCATGGGTGACATTGGCACGCATGCCGAAAACCTCGCCGAATACATCTCCGGCTTGCAGATTGAGGAACTCGCGGCGGACATCACTTCTTTCGTCAAAGGCCGCAAACTCGATGACGACGGCAACGTACTGCTCCGTTTCAAAGGGGGAGCCAAAGGCGTGTTGCACTGCTCGCAGATCAGCGTTGGCGAGGAGAACAGCCTCAACATCCGCGTGTATGGCGAACTCGGCGGCATTGAATGGCATCAGAAAGAGCCGAACACGATGCTCGTTAAATGGCTCGACCAGCCGATGCAGGTTTATCGCACCGCCAACGGTTACCTCGGCACGGCCGCGAAAGCCGCCACGCGCGTTCCGCCGGCGCATCCTGAAGGCTACCTCGAAGCTTTCGCAAACATTTACAAAAACTTCGCCAACGCAATCCGCGCCAAAATCGAAAAGCGCAAGCTGGCCAAAGACGATCCGGCTAACGATTACCCGAAAATTGAGGACGGAGTTCGCGGCATGGCGTTCATCGAAGCGGTTGTCCAATCGTCCAAACGCAACGCCGCATGGACGAAGCTGAACGTATAAAAGGTGCCGCTTCGACTGAATGCTCCATCAGGGCGCGGACAGGTTCCGCGCCTTTTCTTTTCCACTTCAATCTCGCGATGCAAATGCAACGTTATCACGGCTTCATTGACGCTCCCCGTTCACCTGACTAGCCTGCGCGCGTGTCTCGGCTGCCGTTTGAACTTTTTCTTGCCCTGCGTTACTTGCGTCCCAAGCGGACGTTTGTATCTGTCATCACGTTGATTTCAATCGTAGGCGTCACGCTTGGCGTCGCCGTGCTCATCATCGTGATCAGCGTGATGACGGGCTTTGACCGCCAATTGCGCGAGAAACTTCTCGGCTTCAATTCGCATCTGAAAATTTCCCAGGGCGCGAACTTGTTCCGCAACTACGGCGAAGTGATGAAGCGAGTCGCGGCCAATCCGCTCGTCAAAGGCGTCGCGCCGGTTGTGCTCGGGCCGGTGCTGCTGGAGACGCAGGCGCCCGACGGAACCGGACGCGTTTGGGCGCCATACGTGCGCGGCGTCGATCCCGAACTGGAGGAAAAAGTCACCGTGCTGCCGCACAGCATTCTGGACGGCAAGTTTGATCTCAAAGGCAACGGCCTGCTCGTCGGTCGCGATCTCGCCGAGACGCTGGAACTGAGCGTCGGCGATGTCGTGAACATCCATTCAGTCGGCGAGCTGCAACGGATGCGCAAGCATCAGGGCAAACCAGACGAGGAGGCGTATCTCGGCAGCGAGTACCGTATCAAAGGCATCTTCGACGTCGGCTACTACGAATACAACGCCACGGTGATCGTCTGCTCGCTGGCCAACGCGCAGGATTTGTATGACCTCAAGGATTCCGTTCACGGCCTGCTCGTGATGCTCCACGATCCGTTCAAGGCCGATGAAGTAAAACTTCAGCTCGTGCGATTGCTTGGCCCGGAGTTCAAAGTCACGACGTGGATTCAGGAAAATTCCAAAATACTCCGCGCGCTGCTCGTGGAGAAAAACGTAATGTTCTACCTGCTGTTCTTCATCATGATCGTCGCGGCGTTTGGCATCACCAGCGCGCAAATCACGTTCGTCGTGCAGAAGACGCGCGAGATCGGAATGCTCAAGGCACTCGGTGCGTCGCGCGGCCAAGTCATGTGGCTCTTTCTCAGCCAGAGCCTCGTTGTCGGTGTCGTCGGCGTCGCCACTGGTTTCGGGCTGGGCATGTTGGCGCTGCACTACCGCAACGAGTTTTTGCACTTCATGAACCACTACACCGGGTTCGAGTTGTTTCCCGCCGAGATTTATGGGTTCAGCGAGTTGCCCGCGCTCATCGTTCCGCACGACATCGCGCTCATCTGCGGCAGCGCGTTGGTGATTTGCGTACTAGCGGGAGTGTTGCCGGCGTGGAACGCGGGCCGATTGAGACCCGTCGAAGCGCTGCGCCACGAATGAAGATGAGCGAAACTGCGGCCAATCAATCCAACTCAAACGGCGACACCAGTGAACTTCTGGTCGCGCGCGATTTGCATAAATCCTACGCCATCGGCAAACGTTCGCTTGAAGTCCTGCGCGGCGTGAGCGTGCGTGTGAGTCGCGGCGATTTGCTCGCATTGCGCGGCGCGTCGGGCGCGGGCAAAAGCACGCTGTTGCATCTCATCGGTGGACTGGACGCGCCCAATGCCGGGGGAATTGTTTTTGAAGGATTGCGCTTGGACAAAATGTCGCCCGGTGCGTTGTCGCGTTTTCGCAACCTGCGCATCGGTTTCATTTTCCAAGCGTATCATTTGCTGCCGGAACTTGACGCGCTGGAAAACGTCTGCCTGCCCGCGCGCATGGCTCGATTGAGCAGCGCTGAAACGACCCGGCGCGGTCGCGACTTGCTGGCTCGCGTCGGCCTCGGCGAGCGCATCGAGCATCGTCCCTACGAACTCTCCGGAGGCGAACAGCAGCGCGTGGCCATTGCGCGGGCGTTGATCAATGAACCAAGTCTCATCCTGGCCGACGAGCCGACGGGCAATCTGGATTCGCATACGGGCGAACAAATCATCAACCTGCTTTGCGAACTGCGCGCGGAACGCAACGCCACGTTGATCATCGCCACGCACGATGCGAAAGTTGCGCGTCGAGCACCATGCGTGATCGAGTTGCTCGACGGACGAATCCAGGAAGTGGAATCGGATTCGGCCTAGATCTGCGGAGATGCGCGGCAATTTTTATTTGACGCCCGCCGCGGGCAAATCGAAGGTAACTCGCGTTGCAAGTGGCTGGTAAAACGGTTCTGGCTGCTGGCATCGGGAGACAACTCAAAACGACGGCACATGAAATTCAAACTGCTCGCTCCGCTTCGCAAAATTCTCGTCTGGATCGCGCTCCCACTGTTTCTGCTGCTGCGGCCCCCGGCGCACGCGGCCGATGGCGGTTTTCTCCAGATGAAGAACGGTTACTTCTGGGATCCCGCCAAGGGTGAATACTTCATCCCGCGCGGCATCGCCTACCAAGTGTGGAACCCGCCAGTCGGCGCGAACCAGTCGTTTGAGCAGCTCGACTACGATTTGCTCGAGTTTAAGAAGATGTATTGCAACTCGGTGCGTTGCGAAATCGTCTGGGGCGAAGTCAACACTGAGGATGGCGTTTACGATTGGAGCAAACCGGATCATTTGATCGCGAAGGCGGAGGAACTGGGGCTGAAGCTGTTCATCCTCGTCGGCTTTCAATATCCGCCGGCGTGGTTTCCCAAAGCCTGGCACAACGTGAATTATCTCGGCCTCACGCCCGAGGTGATCCAATGCCTGGCCAATAGCACGCCGTCCCAGGCGCTGAACTGTCTGCCACCTTCGACCGCGCTGTGTCTGGTCACCAATCTGGCGAACAACAACCTCGGCGTGGTGCCCAATTGTCTGCCGCCCGTCACATTGAACTGCGTATTAAGCCAAGTGCCCCCGGCTTTGCTGGCCACGGTGCAAAACTGCCTTGTGAGCGGCGCGCGCGCGGGCGGGTTGTCCAACATTGTGAGTTGCCTGGAAGCCGACTTGTCGAAAGACCCGAAGTATAAAGACCGGCTGCCCGGTGTGCTCGGCTGCCTGATTTCCGACGTGATCAACTATGAACATCCAGGCGCCCGCGCGGCTTATCAGCGACACATCGCGGCGGTGACTGCCCGCTACAAAAACAGCCACGCCATAGGCGCGTGGATTCTCGGAAACGAATACGCGTACTTCGACCTATGGGAGGATCCGAAGCTCTACGCAGTCCATCGTTTCATCGGCTACGACGCGATCTCGCAAACCGCGTTCCGCGCTTACTTGAAGGACATTTATCGCGGAGACATCGTGGCGTTGAACGCCAACTGGCTCACAAGCTACGCGAACTTTGACGAAGTGGTCATGCCACCGAAGTACCCGGACGATCGCTTTAATCCGGGTTTCCATGATTTGACGCAATGGCGCAAGCAGAGCATCGGCGACTATGTGGCGCTCGGCGCGGTGGCGGCGCGCGACAACGATCCGTATCATCTCCGGACTTATTCGATGGTGGGCGGCATCTTCAATGGCCGTGACGCGAATTTCACGGCCGAGGATGCGAAAGTGATCGTCGCCCGCTGCGCCAAAGCCGGCGCGTCGCTGGATTTTTGGGCGATCAACAACTACGCGAACGCCGCGCTCGGAGACGAATTGCGCACGGCCGATTTCGGCATCGGCAAATATCAGGAAGAGTCCGGCCTGCCCGTGATGATTTCGGAGACGGGCCACAGCAGCACGGAAGATTTGTTCGACGTGCCCTACGCCGGCCTGCGCCAGCCCAAGGCACTGCCCGGCCAGGTTTGGGAATCGCTGATGTCTGGCGCCATCGGCACGCACATCTTTCACTGGAACGACCGCAGCCAGTTCACGCGAAATTATTTTCTGCGCGAGCGCGGTTTCGGCATCGTGGAGCAGACGCGCCGCCTCAAGGAGCCGGTTTATTCGAACGTGCTGGACATGTTCCGGCGGATGGAATTTTTACGCATTGACCATCTCCTGGGAGGTTCCCGCCCGCCGCGGACGGATGTGAATTTTTTCTGGAGCACGAACACCGACATGGTCTGGCCGCGCGCCAATCAGGAAATCGCCAAGATGTGGGGCGCGCTCAAACGCGTGGGTCTGCGGCCCAGCATCATCGACGATCGGGCCTTCGACGCTGGCGCCTACACGAACGCTCCGGCGCTGCTGCTCTGCCGCTCCTATTTCATGCGGCCAGATCAACTTGACGCCGTCGCCACGAAAGTCTTGCCGGCCGGCGTTCACGTCCATGCTGACGCGGATATCCCCGGACGGTTCAACGCGTATCATCACACGAACGACAACTGGGCCGCGCGCATGGACGAGATTTTTGGAATCAATGTCGCGAAAGCAGCGGAAGGCCTGCACGCCATCGTCACCAAAGATGACTATCAGGCGATCAGCTTTCGCGGCGTCAGCGGGCTAGGTGGCCTGTTTGGACCAAATTACCGTGCCACCTTCAAAACTTGGGAGATCTGGCACGGCCTCGCGCTGACTTCCGGCAAAACTATCGTGACCCATTCGGGATTCCAAGGGGCGGCGCCCAACACGCCCGCGCTCGTCATCAAGTCTGGCACGAGTGGCCATGGCAAATCCGCGCTGAACTCCTTCGCGTTGAGTGACACGTTTTTGGACTCCGGCGTCCCTCACGAGCCGCTCTGGGATTTTCGCCACGACTGGCTGTCCGCGATTTATCGAGCGCACTTTGGCCTCCAGCCGGCCATCGACTTGACCGGTGTTCACGCCAATTACGTGATGCCCGATTACCGCATTTGCCGCGACGGCAGCGTGCTCATTTCGCTGCTCAACGAAAGCACGAACACCATCAACCTCACCCTCACGGCGCATTCTTTGCTGGATGGCAAAGTCGTCGAGAACCTGACGGGCAGCGGAATTCTCACAACGAATTCGAGCGGCGACTTGAAGTTTACAATGACGGGGGACGACTACGTTTTGCTTTATGCTTACGCTCGTGCCGGCGGGCAGGACGGTTCACTCGTCAACCCCAGCCCGAACAAGATTTGGTTCAACAGTGCGCCGATGGTCATTCGGCCCAACGGCCAGCCTTACGCGCTGGATGTCGGTTACGACCTGCAGGATGCCGGTCTCGAAATGTTCGCCAGCTTCGAGTTGGTGAATCCGCCCAACAGAATTTACGGACGAACGGATTCACCCTTCCTCGTCAGCGGGAATGGCACATCCAAATTGCTGGTGCCGATTTCCGATCCCGACTTGAACGATCCCGCGTATGTTTCGACGGCGGAAGGCGGGGAATATGTGTTTCACGCCTGGCTCGAACAGAGCGGCGTGCGTGTCAGTGAAACTTTTTTGCCGGTGCGACTGGCGTGGGGAGCGCGACCGCTGGCTTTGCCCGCAACGGTGCTGCCGAGGGGCACCTACATAATCGGAGTGAAATGGGAAGACATCCCGTCGTATCTGCCGGGTGATTCGACGCCCGCCAGTCGCGCCGCGCTTTGGGAATCGCTAGATGCGAAGGCGCAACACTTCAACGTTATCCTCGAGTTGCGAAATGCGACTGGCCAACTCATGACCGCCGTTACGAACGTCACGACCGAAGGCAGCGGAACCAATTTCTTTACCGTCACGGTTCCGGCAAGTGCGCGCGGACCGTTCTCGTGGAGCGCGGTGCTGCAATCCGCTCCGGGCACTCGGTCGCACAATGTCAGTGAAAGTTTTGAAGGACGCGACCGCGGCCTGGATCGCACGCCGATGTTTCCGTGGTTCAATTACGTGTATCCCAAGGACGGCCCGGCAAAGCTGCTTTCAAATGGAGTCCTCTGGGAACCGGCTCATACGAACGTGGCTTTTCTCATCGTCACCAACCCGCCCGGCGTTGGTTTGTTTTCCGGGTTTGGCATCGTGCGCGGCACGACGGTGTGGACACTGCCAGCGCAGGCGAGTTTGCGGAGCAAGTATTTCTTCACCGCCGACTTCAAAGAAGCGCATGGCCTGCCTTGTGTGTTGGAACTTCAGGTCAAAGACATCAATGACAATTGGGTCGAATTCACGAAACCGTACGCGCCCGACGCGCAAGGTTGGGACACCATTGCCGCCTCGCTCGATCGGTTTGTGCAACCCCTGGGCCAATCTCAGCCTTTTGACCGCACCAAGGTCCGCGATTGGGCTTTTAACATCCGCATGGCCACCACGAACGCGATCTACGAAGGCTACTTCGACAACCTTCATTTCACCGGGCCGCCCGATCTGGATGACGATTTTGAGGATCGCTACGCTGGCGAGGATTTTTCCCGCCTGGCACCGTGGCACGCGTACGGCTACGATCAAACCAACCCCGATTTTGTGCTGTTGGACAAGGGGGTTCATCTGCTTGGCAGCGACGGCAGCCAGTCGGCGTTCATCGTCGCGTGGAATCGGATCGATTCGGGCGCCTTCGCCGGCTTCGGTTTATTCCTGGATTTCAATCCCGAGTGGGCGCTGCCGGTCAACTTCGCGGAGTGGAAGAATTATTCTTTCTCCGCCGACTTCATGGAACGCGACGGCCGGCAGTGCGTGCTGGAATTGCAGTTGAAAAACCGCAACGATCCGAACTGCAGCCTCGTGCAACGAGGGATTCATTTCACCAAGGTTTACACGCCTGGTAAAGATGGCTGGGACACAATCTCGGCAACACTCGATCAGTTTACCCAGCCGGATTATTTTTGCCCATTCGATCCCAGCCAGGTTATCGAATTAGTCGTTAACGTGCAAATGCTGGAGAAAAATCCGACGGAAAATGTGATCTATGTCGGCTCGATCGACAACATCCGCTTCGTGGGGCCGGAAACGGCGGTGGCCGGCGACCAGGCGCTTTCGATTTTCTCCAGCGGCAACGATGTCTTTGGCGAACTGAGTGTCACGCGGAACGCCGCGCACGATTTGGTCATCTCTTGGACAGGTGCGGGCGTCCTCCAATCGTCCGACTCGTTATCCGGCTCTTGGCGGGATGTCGGCGGAGCCAAGAACCCCCAAACGATCAAGCCGCTGGGCGCGTCGCAGTTTTTCCGTTTGCGTCAGTGAAGCGCAGGTTGCCATTGCAACTCACCGGAGCGACCAACAATCAACCCTCCAAGTTGTGCGGCGGATCAATTTTCGCATCCACGAACCCGCCTTTTGAAATTGGGTACAGTCAGGAAATGTTCAAATTCGGCCCGTGAAGATGCCAGGAGACATGCCGAAATTTCACTTGCAGGCTGGGCCGGAAAACCCTATTGGTTGCGTCGTTCTGCCTGCGGGCAGACGCTGTAGATATAAAAAGCTGCATGAATAAGTTCCAACCGGAGAGGGCGTCTTGAGCCGCCCTTTTGCTTCTCGTAACTCCGCTTCCGCCAGTTCCTTCGTTCGGGTCAATGGGAAAATCCGCGCCCGCGAAGTCCGGGTGATTGGTGACGAAGGTCAGCAACTGGGGGTGTTTTCACTGCACGACGCGATCAAGATGGCTCAAAGCCAGGGCGTTGATTTGGTGGAGATCGCCCCGAATGCGACCCCGCCGGTTTGCCGCGTGGTTGATTATGGAAAGTTTCGTTACGAGCAGGCCAAAAAGGACAAAGAGTCCCGCAAGCATCAGCACGCGAACAAACTCAAAGAGATTCAACTCAGCGCGGCGATTGATCCGCATGACTTTGGGGTGAAATTGAGTCACGCCGTGGATTTTCTCTGCGAGGAAATGAAAGTCAAAGTGGCGCTGAAATTCCGGGGACGAGAGATGGCGCATCAGGAATACGGCTTCAAAGTGGTCAACAAATTTCTGGAAGATGTCGCCCTTTATGGCCACCCCGACGCTCCGCCAAAACTCATCGGCAAAGGCCTGACGGTCGTGTTAAGCCCGCTCCCGCGAAACAAGCGCGCCAAGCATCCGAAAGGAGATGAACAGAGTCCCGCCGAGCATTCGGATGAGCCGACGGATGCTGGTGAGAGCCGGCCCGTTAAGGTGAGAACTGAAGCTTCCGAAACTTCAAGACACGCGAAAGAGTCATCCTTGCCGACTGCGACGCCCGGCGGCTTTGTAAACAACCCTTTTGCTGCGCTGGAGGCCAAGCTCGATCAAGTTTCTTCCTGACGGGAGCAAGCTCAAAGCAATCGCCGCCAACGTTTCTCGATATTTCCCGTAAGCTTGCTACTGAATCATCCCCTGCTTGCGGAGCAGAGTTTCCATCGCTTTATCCATCATTAAATCGGCCAACGGGACTGAGGCCTCGTCCAGCTCCTGTTTTGCCAAGAGCAAACGCTTCACATCGCCGATTTCAGTTTGCGCATCGACGGCAGCCAAAGCCTGCTGGATTGATTCCATTGCCGTGGCGATTCGCTCGCAACTCGTCGTGTCCAGTTCGTCCCGGTGAGCGGCCAGACCTGCGCGCGCGGCCGCCAAAACTTCCTCCGACTTGAGTCGGGCTTCGACCCAGCGGCGGGCCACCAAATCTTCAAACGCGTGCTCGACGGATTCCTCCACCATCTTTTGCACGGATGTGTCATCCACATCGACGGCGGATTTCATTTCGACCACGGTCTGCCGGCCGGTTTTCAGATCGCGCGCGAGCACATGCAAAATTCCATTCGCGTCGATCTCAAATTGAACCCCGACGCGCGGCACGCCTTTGGGCGCGCGTTCAAAATCAATCGTGAACCGCCCCAGGCTCCAGTTGTCTTCCGCGCGCTCGCGCTCGCCCTGCAGCACGTGAATGAGCATGTTCGGCTGGTGATTCACCGCAGTCGTGAACACTTCGCCGGCTTTGATTGGAATCGTGGAGTTGCGGTGGATGATCGCGTTCATCAAGCCGCCAAAGGTCTCGATGCCCAGCGACAGCGGCGTCACATCGAGCAGAAGCATGTTCTTGAATCCGCCGGACAAAATCTCCGCTTGAATCGCCGCGCCCAAAGCGACGGCTTCGTCCGGATTCTGCGATGTGTTGAGCATCGGTCCGGAGGCGCGGTGATATTCCGAGCCGAGCCGGATTTGGCCGCGCTCTTCCTCGAACTCAGCGCAGCCAAAAATCTCGGTCACAATTTTTCTTACCAACGGCATGCGCGTCTGCCCGCCAACGAGGATGACTTGATCGAGATCTTTCGCTTCCAGCTTGGCGTCGGCCAGCGAACGCAGACAGTGCGTCCGCGTCCGCAAAATGATGTCGCGCGTGAGCGACTCCAGTTCCGTCCGTGTCAGCACGTAGCTGAAACTGAAATCCGGTATCAGGAAAGGCAGCGCGATTTCAATTTCCGTTTCCGTTGAGAGCTTGATTTTTGCGGCTTCCGCGGCTTCGCGGATGCGGGCCACGATGGAAAGCATCGCCGGTGAATCTGGATTTTCGTGGATTGGAGCGCCGGGCGGCTTACCAGCTTGGTGAATTTCAACTTGGGCGCTCAAGTCCGGCCCGCCGCTGGCGCGAACTTTTTCGACCAAGAAATCAACCAGCCGTTTGTCAAGATCGTCGCCTCCGAGCCGCGTGTCCCCGTTCGTTGCAAGCACTTGGAAGACGCCGCTGTTCAATTCAAGGATCGAAAGATCGAACGTGCCTCCGCCGAGATCATAGACCGCGATCTTCGACTTCTCTTTCAGTTTATTCAAACCGTACGCCAGCGCGGCGGCGGTCGGCTCATTGAGGATTCGCTCGACGGTCAGGCCCGCCAACTCGCCGGCCTTTTTCGTGGCGTTGCGTTGCGCGTCGTTGAAGTAGGCCGGCACCGTGATCACCGCCCGCGTGATTGGCTCGCCGAAATAAACCGCCGCATCGCGCTTCAATTTTTTCAACACCTCTGCGGAAACTTCCTCCGGCGTGATCGCGCGACCGTGAATTTCGATACCGACGGGGCCGCTGCCTTCGCCTCGAACCGGATAAGTCACAAGCATTTCTTCGCGCGCAATGTCCGCACCGCGCCGGCCGATGAATCGCTTGACCGAATAAACCGTCTCGCCCGGTTTTACAACCCGCACGCGATTCGCCGCGTGGCCGACGAGAGCGCCCGCATCCGCAGCCGGCCAGTGGACGACCGACGGCGTCAGTCGCCGCCCGTCCACGTCCGCAATGACGAGTGGAATTCCACTGTCCACGGTCGCGACCAGCGAATTCGTGGTTCCCAAATCAATGCCGACAATTTTGCTCACGCGAGGATGCTGCCACGCGAACCAAGCGCGAGGGAAGCCGAAGATGGGTTGGATCTTTTGTGCGTGCCGCCGGTTTGCAAAAATTGCGGATGCAAATTTCTCCCGCTTCCATCATGCTTGCCACATGAATCCATTCTTCAAACACTTTTCCATCGACGGTGTTTTTGCGCGCGAAATTCTTCGCAGCATGGCAATTCGGTGGCATCGGATTTTCGTCACGGCGCTGCTGCTGTCGCTGGTAGCATCATTTCCCGCGCCGCGCGTCCACGCTGCTGAAATCAAATGGCAACAGCTTTCCAGCAAAAAGGGCGAGCTACCTGTTCCTGGTGAGTCCACGCAGCAGACCGGTTCGCTCGTTGTGGATCTTGACCACGACGGCGTGAATGATTTCGTCCTGAGCTTCCGCGCCAAGGCACCCGTGCTTGTCTGGTATCGCCGCTCGGAGAAAGGCTGGAATCGTTACGTGATCGAGAAAGAGTTCTTGCCGCTCGAAGCTGGCGGCGCGTTTTATGACATCGACGGTGACGGTGATCTCGATCTGGTCTGGGGCAACGACTGGCAGGGGCCAAACCTCTGGTGGTGGGAAAACCCGTTTCCGAATTTTGATCCGAATGTTCCGTGGAAGCGCCACGTGATCAAAAACGACGGCCAGCATCAACATCACGACCAGGTCTTCGGCGACTTCAAGGGCACGGGCAAACCGCAACTCGTGTTTTGGAATCAACAGGCCAAGACGCTGTTCCTCGCCGAGATTCCGAATGATCCGAAGGCCGGCTCGTGGCCGCGCGAAGTGGTCTTCAACGGCGAAGCCGGCGATCGTGGCGATGCCAGCGGCGCGTTCAAGTACGCCGAGGGCGCGAGCGCTTTTGACATCGATCAGGATGGCCGCGCCGATCTGCTCGCCGGCAATTACTGGTTCAAACACCTTGGCGGCACGAACTGGCTGCCCGTGAAGGTCGGCACCATCGGCGGCCGGATCAAAGCGGGCTTTTTCAAACGTGGCGGCAAGTATCCGCAAATTGTCATCGCTCCCGGCGATGGCTCCGGCGAGTTGAAGTGGTACGAATGCACCGGCAGTCCAACGAACGGCGCGGACTGGATCGGCCACGCGCTAGTCGAAATGGTGCATGGCCACACGCTCGAAATCGGCGACGTCGATGGCGACGGCAAACTCGACATTTTCACCGGCGAGATGGCGAAGTGGGTTGAGAAAAATCCGGAGGCCAATTATCCCAACGCCAAGGGTTGGATTTTTTTTGGAGACGGCCGGGGCAATTTTCGCAAGACCGAAGTCACCAGCGGTTTTGGCTGGCACGAAGGCCGGCTGGCCGATCTCGATGGCGATGGTGATTTGGATCTTCTCGCCAAGCCCTACAATTGGGACGCGCCGCGCGTGGATGTCTTTCTCAACAATGGCACCGGTCCGCGACGTCGCGTTGGCACGGGCCGCAGTTTCAAAGGGCCGCTCGGCTTGCAGCTCTACAGCCTGCGGCATCATTTTCAGAAAAACGTCCCGCTCGCGATCGAGCACGTGCGCGAGTTTGGATTTGTCGAGGTCGAAGGCGGCGGCAATTACGGCTACGGCAACGAGCGCTTTCGCAAAATGCTCGACGCCGCCGGCCTCCACACCGTCAGCGTGTTCGCGGACTACAAGAAACTCCGCGACGATCCGGCGAGCGTCATCAAAACCGCCCACGACTTTGGCGCGCGCTTCGTCGTCGTGGGCTGGATTCCGCACGAGAAAGGAAAATTCAACGAACAAAATTGCCGCGAAGCCATCAGGGTTTTCAACGACGCGGGCAAAAAATTGAAAGCGGCTGGCTTGCGCTTCGCGTATCACCCGCACGGTTATGAATTCCAACCGTTCGGCAAAGGCACGCTCTTCGATCTGCTCGTCGCGGAAACGAAGCCGGAATTCGTTTCCTTCGAGATGGATGTCTTTTGGGTTGCGCATGGCGGAGCGGATCCCGTGAAGTTGTTGAACAAATACGGCCGCCGATTCGCGCTCATGCACGTGAAAGATTGGCGGAAAGGCGCGGTGGGCAATCTCACCGGCAGCGCGCCGGACGCCGACAGCGTGACCATCGGTACCGGGCAGGTGAACTGGCCGGCGGTGTTGCAGGCCGCCCGCCGCGCTGGCGTGCAGCACTACTTCATCGAGGACGAAGCGGTCGAAGCCATCGAGCAAATTCCGCAGAGTTTGAAATATCTCGAATCTGTGAAATGGTAGGCCGCAGCGTCAAAATCGCCAGCAGCAATTGATCCTCTTCGACTGAATGGCGACACGGCGCCCAAAACACTTGCCAGCGCGCGGCTCATTGCTAGGGTTCGACCATGACCACAAAAACTTCCATCGCCTCGTGCGAGTGCTGTTCCGAAGTCACTCGCCGCACTTTTCTAAAAACCACCGCCGCAAGTCTGGCCGCCGCCGCGAGCGGCGTATTGCCCGCCGCGGCTGGATTCCATACCGCGACGCGCTCCGGCGCGAAAACGACTTCCGAAACACTCGTCGCCACGCTCTACAAAAGCCTCAGCGAAGAACAGCGCCGCGCCGTGGCGTTTCCGTTCGACCACCCGTTGCGCTCGAAGGTCGATAACAACTGGCAGATCACCGACAAGACCGTCGCAAGTTTCTACAACGCGGAGCAACAAGCGATGATCCGGGAAATCTTCCTAAAACTCCACAGCCCGGAGTACGCGGAGCGCGTGCTCCAACAAGTCGAGCACGACGGCGGCAAGGCGGGGTTCGGCGGCTGCGCCATCGCGCTCTTTGGCGAGCCGGGGCACGGCAAATTCGAGTTCGTGCTCTCGGGTCGGCATGTGACGCGGCGCTGCGACGGCGACTCGGTGGCGGGTGCGGCTTTCGGCGGTCCCATTTTCTACGGCCACGCGGCCAAGAGCGACAACGAGAAGGCCGACCACGCAGGCAACATTTATTGGTATCAAGCTCGCCGCGCGAACGAAGTCTTCCAAATGCTCAATGGTAAACAACGATCCCTCGCACTGCTCGGTGACGGCCGCGAAGAGCACGGCACAGAGACCGTCAAACTCTCCGGCAAGAAGACAGGGTTGCCCGGCATCCCGCTCACCGAATTGTCCCGCGATCAGAAAGAGCACGTCCACAAAGTGCTCGCCGATCTGCTCGCGCCTTTCCGCAAAGCCGACGCCGACGAAGCCATGAAACTAATCAAGGCCAGCGGCTTCGACAACTTGCACATGGCTTTTTACAAAAACGACGACATCGGCAAGGACGGTGTCTGGGACGTGTGGCAGCTCGAAGGGCCGTCGATGGTCTGGTACTTCCGCGGCGCGCCGCACGTCCACACCTGGGTGAACATCCGTAAACAGGCTTGAGCGAAATTCTACGAGCCGCGCCCAAAACGGCAAATCGGTTGAGCTTTGTTGTCCTGTGCCACCAGCTTCATGAAGCGCACTGACCCCTGCGATCCATCGCCCAATTGCACGAGCCGCAATTGATTCCAAAGCCTGCCGCTAAAAAATAAGCCCGCGCATTGGGGCGCGGGCTTGGAAATGATTCAGTAGTGGGTCAGCGAGTCGGGTTAAGCACTTTTCCGCTCGTATGATCTTGCAGCCAGCCAATATCTTTGTTGTTGGACTGAGTCCCGCCTAACTTGTTCAGTGCGGGCCTGGTGCGACCATCGACCCATTTGTGGACTTCGGCATGGCCGTCCGCAAAGGAAAATCCGCACGCGCTGTTGTGATAGGAAGCCGGCCAGTCAACCATATTGTAAGCACGCGGATTATCAGGGTCGTATCCGGTCATGTCCACGGCGAACCAGCCATCGTTGATGCTGTCTTCGCGTTCATCGATAAAGACCCAAGTCTTGGACGGCCCGGGCGCGGTCAAATCCGATGTCTTTTTGAATTGTCGGTAGCCGGCGGTGAAGGGACCACCACGGTCGCCAAGGTAACCATTCATGGAAATGGAGCGAACTCGCGGCGCCCCGCTGCCATTCCTACACTTGCTGCGATCGCCGGGGCATTTGTAAACGCCGGACGCGCCGCCGATGTATCGACCGAGAGGAGAATAAGTCGTCAGCACCAGCAAGTTGGTGTTCGATGTGCCGCCTTGAACACCGGAAATCGTGGTGCCATAGCCGGTATCCACCCAGCCCAGTACCCAAGTCTTGTTGGAATTGCTGCCGACGGAGACATCGCCGCCATCCAAATCGCCGACGAGCACATCGTTGTTATCGTCCGCAAACATTACCCAAGCCAGACCCATTTGCTTGTTGTTGCTCAAACAAAGGATGCCCTGGGCTTTGGTTTTGGACTTGGCGAGCGCCGGCAGGAGCATGCTGGCGAGAATCGCGATAATCGCGATGACGACGAGAAGTTCAATCAGGGTAAAACCCAGACACAGTTTCGACCAAATCGGCTGGGCCGTTGGTCGAGAAGAACATTCATTTTTCATAGGCATTTGGTTGTGCATTCGATTGCTGGTTTCGCGAAAACTACAAAGTTGTTTCTTTTTCGTCAATCTTTTGGATTCAAATTTCGCAGTTGGATAACACACTGCGGATGCGCTGGGAACTGTGCGTCTGGCGGCACACCCGCTTACGGTCGGTCAACTCACTGCCGTTGGTTGAAATAAACTTTCACGTTCTTGGTGCCGCGACCGGCGGCGATGATGTCCGGTTTGCCGTCGCCGTTCAAATCCGCGAGGCAAAGGTCTTCGCACGCCATCGTGTTGTCATCGATGAGGAATTCGCGCCATTGCCGCCCTTGCGGGTCCACCGGCGCGAACAGCTTGATGCCGACTTTGACACCTGGCTTGCCCATCGCCCGCCAGCCGACGACGATTTGATCGCTCCCCAAGCCAAGCAGATCGCCGCAAGCGAGCGCATGGCCATCCACGAGCGTCGAGTCGAGTACATGGCGAGTCCACTCAGCACCGGCGTCGAGCATTGGCGAGGCAACATTCACAACCAAATTTGTCCCGTGCATTGGTTCGATGGTAGCAAGAAAACGCTTCCCACCAAGCAGCGTTCCGACACGAATTTCACCGGCTCCTCCGTTTTCAGAGCCAGAGTATTGCTTGGGTTTAAATTTTTGACCCACACCATTGATTGAGAAAACACCTTCCTTGCTCGCGATCAGAATTTTGCGGGCGATTCCGTCGCGGGAAATTAAAGGCTCAAAATTGTGTGTCTTGTGCAACGACTCGTCGAGCACGGTGAGTTTCCAAGGCTGCTTCGGATCGGTGGGTTTGCGGTAGGCAATAATCTTCACGCCGACGCCAGCGGCGTCTTTGTTGCCCCGGCCATGCAGTGGAACGGAAATCAGATCGAATGTCCCTTGCGCGTTCCGCGCCCAGCGAATGCGGTGCATCGTCGGCTCGAACGGTAGCGGCACGGGTTCCCATCTTTGGGTGCGATCCGCCGGAGGCAGCAGGTAAAACAAAGCGCCGCTGTTGACGGTGTCGTTGGGATTCCAGCCCGCGCCGACGGCGATTTCCGCCTTGCCATCGCCATCAATGTCCGCCGCCGCGACGCAGACGTTATCCAACTGCGTCAGTTTCTCGGCGATGACGAATTTCTCCCACGTCGGATTGCGGTACCAGACGATTTGATTTTTGTCGGCGAGGACGATGTCGGGCTTTTTGTCGCCGTCCACGTCCGCAACAGTGACGCCGTAGCCGATTTCGATTTTGGTGTCCACGTCCACGGTTCGGAATATCGGCGTCGGGATTTCGCCGGCGACCGCCGCCAAGCCGGGCAGCGTGAACAAGGCAACCATCCAAGTGTTTCTGCAAATTCTGCCAAATGTTTTCATGGTTCGGAGCGGTCTCGGTTCTGCGACTCAGACTGAAGCTGTTCGATCAATTCCTTGATACGGCGGCCGTCGTTTTTGCGATGGCCATGGCTGGCGAGCGGGTCCGAACCACCCGATGACTCGATCAAGATGTCGCACCAAATCAAACCGGTCTTCAAATGCACGGACGCGACTTTGTGGATGCTGATGCTGATCTCATCCTGGCTGAACCAGGAACGCTTGCGGCGGATGACCGCCTTGTCCGTCACTTCGATGACCGTGGGGAAAAGGAAATTCCCGCGCGTCCACCGGCTGGCCTGAAACGACTCGGTTTCCATGGAATTGGTTTCGCCCACTTATGAAAGATTTGCGGAGCCTCGGCAACGCATTTCTTGCGGCGCGCGTGAATCGCGCTTGGCATCCCCGCTGTCTTCAGTAACGTCTCCACCAACTTTGCCATGAATTATTTTCGCGCCCTTGCCCGATTGCTCTGCTTTGCGATGATTGTCCTCTCGGCAGCGATGACGCCCGCCGTGGAACTCGTCCCGGCGCACACACAGTGGAAATTGTTCCCCGGCCGCTCGGAAGCTTCGACGCCGGACACGTCGGCATGGCGTCAACTCAACTTCGACGACTCGCCCTGGCAATCCGGAGACGCGCCATTTTACTTTGGCCTGCCATTGAATGGCACGCAACTCACCGACATGCCGGGCAGTTACACGAGCGTTTTTCTGCGCCGCAAATTTAGCGTGCCCGTGCCCGGCAACGTCGCGGAGTTGCAGTTCGAAGCGTTGAGCGATGATGGTTTCATCGCGTGGATCAACGGCCGCGAAGTCGTTCGCTACAATGTCCCCGAGGGCGAGCTGGCGTTCAATGCGACGGCCACGGGCGCGCTGCCGGGCTTGCCGGCGACGGAGAATTTTTCCATTGCGAATCCGAGCGCGTTTCTCATCACGGGCGAAAACACGCTCGCCGTTCAGGCGTTCAACGCTTCCCTCACCGCGAGCGCCGACTTTGCTTTCGATACCTCGCTCACGGCGACGATTGATTCCGCGCCGCCGGTCGTCGAAAATATCATCCCGGAGCCAGGGAGCACGGTGCGCGAGTTGGTGTCCGTGGAAGTCCATTTCGATGAGACCGTGAACGGCGTGGACGCGGAAGACTTGTTGATCAACGGCCTTGGCGCGACCAACGTCATCGAAGTCGCCCAGGGGAAATTCGTGTTTTCATTTCCGGAGCCGGCGGACGGCCCGGTGCAAATCGCGTGGCGCGCAAATCACGGCATTACGGATCGCACCGGCTCGGCGCATCCGTTTGCAGGCGGAAACTGGAGTTACCAACTCGACGCGAACAGCCCGTCGCCGGACGTGTTCATCTCCGAGTTCATGGCGGACAACAAGCGCACGCTGCACGACGAAGATGGGGACAGTTCGGATTGGATCGAGTTGTTCAACGCGGGCACGACGCCAGCGAGTCTCGACGGCTGGTTCCTCACCGACGACGCGGCCAATCTCATCAAATGGCGGGTGCCGGAAATCGAACTGACGGCAAACAGTTACTTCGTCATTTTCGCCTCGGCAAAAAATCGCACCAATGTCACCAGCCGCCTGCACACGAATTTCAAACTCCCACCCAAAGGCGGCTACCTCGCGCTAGTTTCACCGGCGGGCAAGGTGATTTCCGATTTCGCTCCCGGCTATCCGGCACAATCGCTCGATGTCTCCTACGGACGCGTCCCTGGCGCGCCGCAAATTCTGGGCTTCTTCACGCAGCCGACGCCCGGCGCGCCCAACACGGCGAGCGGTCCAGGCTTCGCGGCGGAAATCAAATTCTCTCGCGCAAGCGGGACGGTCATTCAACCGTTCGATCTCGCCTTGACCACAGAGTCCAGCAACGCCGTCATCCGGTACACGCTCGACGGCAGTCTGCCGACGAACTCCTCACCCGCCTATGTCGCGCCGCTTCGCATCGGCGACAGCGTGCAGGTCCGCGCGCGTGCCTTTGAAAACGGTTTGTTCCCCAGTCCGCCACGCAGCGAGAGCTATTTGTTATTGAGCAACAATGTCGTGGATTTTGCGTCGGACTTGCCAGTGTTGATCATCCACGATCTCGGCAAAGGCGCGCCCAGCGCGACGCGTCCCACCTTTGCGCACATCTCCGTTTACGAGCCGGTCAACGGCGTGACTTCGCTCCGCAGCCCGCCAACGCTTGCGACGCGCGCCGCGATAAACCTGCGTGGCTCGAGCACGCTCGGGTTGCCCAAAATAAGCTTGGCGGTCGAATTTCGTGACGAGTTCGAGCGCGACCTGCATCACGAAATCCTCGGCCTGCCCGCGGAATCCGACTGGGTGCTCTACGCGCCGAATGAATTCGAACCTGTGCTGATTCACAATCCCTTCATCCATCAGCTCAGTCGCGACATGGGCCGCTACTCCTCGCGCACGCGTTTTGTGGAGGTTTACCTCAACACCCGCACCGGCCCGATCGCGGCGGCGAATTATTTCGGCATCTACGTGCTCGAAGAAAAAATCAAAATCGGCAAACACCGCATCGACATCGACAAACTCGAACCCGAACACATCAATCCTCCGGAAGTCACCGGCGGCTATGCGTTCAAGGTGGATCGCACCGGCCCCGGCGAGAGCGGTTTCGTGGGCGCCGGACAACAGATGGTTTATGTCGATCCGAACGAGCGGACGATCAAGTTGGCCGCGCGCGCGCCGCAACGGCAATACCTCAAGGATTTTTTCGCTGAGTTCGGCAAAGCGCTCGGCGCTGCAGATTGGACCGATTCCCAACTGGGTTACCCCGCCTACTTTGACGTGGATGCGGGCGTCGATTTCCACGTGTTGGAAGTCTTGAGCGGCAACGTCGATGCGATGGTGCTCAGCACATATCTTCACAAACCACGGAATGGGAAAATCACATACGGGCCGCACTGGGACTTCGACCGCGCGCTCGGTTCGACCGACGGCCGCGATCAGAACCCGCGTAACTGGAACACCGGCCCGTTTTTTGGCACCGGCTGGTGGACAAGATTATTACGCGATCCTGACTTCTGGCAAAAATGGATCGACCGCTACCAGGAGCTGCGCGAGACACACCTTTCCCGCACGAACATGAACGCGCTGATTGATCGCTTGACCGACGAAGTGCGGCAGGCGCAGCCACGCGAACGCAAGAGGTGGAAGATTGGGCTGCGTGGCGGAACCTACCAGAGCGAAATTGATCGCATGAAAAACTGGCTTTCGAACCGCGTGGATTACATCGACCAGCAGATCGCGCAACCGCCCGCGTTGAGCGCTGGCGGCGGACTCGTCGCGCCGGGATCGATCGTCTCGATCTTGGTGCAAACGAACGCGACGGTTTATTTCACGCTCGACGGCAGCGACCCTCGTTTGCCGCAAGGCAACATTTCGCTGAACGCAACCGTTTATAGCGAACCAATCCGCATCGAAGCCAGCGCGCGTCTCGTGGCGCGCGCCTTCAATTCCAAAGTCCGCCAGCGCAACGGCCCGCCGCTTTCCAGCCCGTGGTCGCGCGCCATCGCGGCGACGTTCACCGTCGCGCCGCCGCCGCTCATCGTCACGGAGATCATGTTTCATCCAGCGGCGTCCGCGAGCAGCACCAACACCGCCACGGATTTTGAATTCATCGAATTGAAAAACAGCAGCACGAGTCCCGTGAACCTCGCGGGCTATCGTTTCACGGATGGAATCCAATTCGCATTCAGCGCGACCAGTGGAGTGAGCGCGCTCGCTCCCGGCGAACGTGTCCTCGTCGCGAAAAATCGCGCGGCGTTTGTTTCGCGCTACCCGGCCATCACGAATGTCGTCGGTGATTTTACAGGTTCGTTGGCACAAAGCGGCGAGCGACTCCGGCTGGAAGGGCCGCTGCAGCAACCGATCGTTGATTTCACCTTCGCCGGCGATTGGTTTCCGCTCGCAGACGGATTTGGCTTCTCGCTCGTGCTCGCCGACGAAACAATTCCTTCAAGTGAACTCGGCGCGCAATCGAGCTGGCGTCTCAGCGCGAACGTCGGCGGTTCACCAGGCCAAATCGATCCGATGCCGGTGAGCCTTCCTCCCATCTTCATCAACGAGGTTCGCTCCAATCCGGGCGCAACTGAACTCGACGCGCTCGAGCTTTACAACCCGAACGCGCAGCCCATCGACGTCACCGGCTGGTTTTTGTCGGATGACT
Source organism: Verrucomicrobiota bacterium (assembly GCA_016195385.1). Taxonomy (GTDB): domain Bacteria; phylum Verrucomicrobiota; class Verrucomicrobiia; order Limisphaerales; family JACPZS01; genus JACPZS01. The sequence continues at coordinate 14,093 of JACPZS010000126.1, read as the reverse complement.
TCCGCACGCCCAAAAAATTCCGCATTCCGCCCACCTCAATCGACGCCAACGCTTACGTTGTTTTCGACACAAGTGATTTCCAGACGGCCGGCGCGACCGGTTTTGCGTTCAGCAAATTCGGCGATGAGGCTTACGTTTTCTCCGCTGACGCCAATGGCAATCTCACCGGCTGGTTTCATGGCTTCCAATTTGGCGCGGTCGAAACGAGCGCCACACTTGGCCGCCACGTGAACAGCGTCGGCGAGGATTTTCTCGTCGAACAAACGCGCCCCTCCCTCGGCGTGACGAACGCCGGCCCGCGCGTCGGCCCCGTGGTCATCAGCGAAATCATGTTTGCGCCAGCGCTCAACGGACTCGCGCAAAACTCGCTCGATGAATTTATCGAGTTGCAAAATCTTTCCACCGAAGCCGTCGTGCTCTACGATCCGGCCCATCCCGAAAACACCTGGCGGCTGCGCGGCGCGGTGGACTTTGATTTCCCGGCCGGAACCATCCTGCCGGCCAAGAGTTATCTCGTCGTCGTCAGCTTTGATCCCCTCGCGGATGAAAATGCCGCCGCCGCTTTCCGCGCGCGCTACGGCCTCGAACTCACCGCGCCATTGGTCGGCCCGTGGCAGGGGCAGCTGGACAACGCCGGGGATGAGATCAAATTGCGGCGGTCCGGCGTGCCGGAAATTCGCGCCGCGGCCAACGGACTTGAAGTGCCGCAAGTCCTCGTCGAGCGAATTGCGTTTCGCGCCGGCGCGCCCTGGCCAACGAACGCCGCCGGCACCGGCCTCGCGCTCGTGCGACGCGATACGGCGGCTTTCGGCGACGACCCGGCGAACTGGTTCGCCGCGCCACCCAGCCCCGGCGACGCCGACACCGATGGCGACGGCCTGCCGGATCGTTGGGAAATTGCCAACGGTTTGGATCCTTTTTCCGCTGCCGGCGAGAACGGAGCGCTCGCCGATCCCGACAACGACGGATTCAACAACTGGCAGGAATTCCTCGCGGGCACCTCACCACAGGATGCGGGAAGCCTTTTCCAAATCGAGGCCGCACGTCTGTTGACGGGCGAATTAAGTTTGCAGTTCAACACCGTGCCTGGCCGCCGCTACACCATTCAGTTCCGGGACAACTTCAACTCCGGCGCGTGGCAACTGCTGCGCACTTTCATTGCGCCACCGGGAAGCAACTCCGGCAGCGTGACGGATGCGACCGCCAACGCAACACGCTTTTACCGCGTGAAGCTGCCGTAACGGCGGATTCAGCGCGAACTCGAAGCGAGAGCTGTACGCCAGTGGCAGCAAACTCAGCATCGATGCGGCGAAGAAATTACCGGGCGAAGGGTTCAAACGCCCCTGGCCGCAGTTCATCGGAATGGATGGAGCCGTGGAGGGCGAAGATGGAAAAGCTTTTCAATCCTCGGCAGCCGACGTAACAAGGCTCGGATTTCATGAATAACGAACAGATCCAAACGGCCCTCACCGACATTACAGGCGAAACCGACGTGACCGTAAAGCACCTGAAACTCGCCTCGCTCTGTTCCGCGTTGTTCGCGGAGCACGGGGTTGAGCTGGTCGTCGTGGGTGGGTCCGCGATCGAATTTTACACCGAAGGTGCGTACACTTCGGGCGACGTAGATCTCTGCGTGCTGAAATCGCGCGACCCGCTAACCGTCCGGCTCCGGCAGGAAATCATGGGCCGACTCGCGGCGAAAGGAGGCCCGCGCAGTTGGCAAGTCGCCGGTGCCTACCTCGACATCCTGGGTGCCTTTGAGAATCTGGCCCGCACCCGCGTGCGCACGATTTCCGCCCCGTTCGGCGACGTGAAGGTCGCACCCGTTGAGGAGTTGCTCGTGGAGCGCGTCCTCGTTTCGAAATACCCGCAAGACTATCCGCCCGCGCAGGACTGTGCTAAAAAGATTCTGGCGGCCGCGCTGGAAGGCGAAGTCGAGATCGATTGGAACGAAGTCAAACGACTCGCCAGCACCAGCGCCTACGCCAACTGGTCGGACGTGAAAGCATTGACCGATGAACAAGCAAAAACTATCGAGATCCGGAGTCCCTACGATTCCGTCGAATGAGCCGATGAGCTGGGCCGACTGGCTCAAGGGCCGCCGCGCCCGGCGCGAGACCGGCAACCGCGTCGCGCCGGAAATCATCCGCCGCCCCAGCAGTTCCAGCGACCGCCGTCTGCGCCAGCTTTTCAACGGCGAACGTGGCCTGCCGTTCAAGAAGACGGAGGAATTGTGAGCAGCCTTGCCTGACATGCTCGACCATGCCATCAGCGAAATGGCCAACGGCAGCAAACTCGGTATTGCTGCGACGAAGAAACTCCCTGGTGAAGGTTTCAAACGCCCCTAGCCGCCGCTCATCAAGATGGATACAGCGGTGAAGACGAAGGTAGAAAAGCTTTTCAAGCCGTAGCAGCCGACGTGAGGAGGCTCAAACTGAAAAGGTTGAGATCGCGAAAAAAAACACTCCAAGGGAAGCGAAGTGAAACGACTGCCGCCCCGGGGCAGCGCCCTCAAATCACCCAAGCCCTGAAAGGGCGGCGCGAATCCGCCGCAACAATTGTGCCTCGTTTCTCTGGGCAAGCTCATGTTCCCAAATGCGGAGCACACGCCAGCCGCGCCTTCGGAGTGTGCTTTTGACTTCGCGGTCGCGCTGCGCGTTCCGAGCGAGTTTGGCTTTCCAAAATGCGACGCGGGTTTTCGGAATGCGCGCATGGCGTGGACAGCCATGCCAAAAGCAACCGTCCACAAAAACCGCGAGCTTTGCCGCGCGGAAAACGAAATCGGGTTTGCCCAGCAGCGGCGCTCCGCGTCGCCAGCCGGTGATGCGATGCTCGCGCATCAACGCGATAAGCCGAAGTTCCGTCGCGCGGTTTCCGTGTGAGCGAATGCGCGACATCCGCTCTGAGCGTTCGACGGCAGTAAGCGTGTCAGCCACGGCTACTTTTTGGCGGATGCTTTTTGAAGTGCTCGGCGATGTCCGCGCGGATTTCCGCGACGGTCTTTTTGCTTGGCGTGTTTTCTTCCGAAGTTGCCCATGCTCGCCCCGCATGAAGCGCATCCCACGGAGAGCGCTTATTTGAGCGAGTATCCGGGTTGTCCCCGTGTTTGCCGAAGCCTTGGCAGACTTTCATTTGCCTGTTCCAGACCGGACGGAACCAATCAATGAGCAGGTCTTCCGCAGTCTCCACCCAAGCGCTGCGCACGACGAGATAGCGGCATTGGAAATCGCCGAGATCGAGATTGTCCGCGCTTCCGATGGTGCGGTTATGATCCTTGAGCCGAGTGTGGAGCGCCACTCCCTGTTCTTCGGGAGTGGGCGCGTGCAAGGCGTCAGGATCAGCTTTGCCCACATAGATTGGATGTTCCTTGCCTGAGATTGGCGCGTAGCAATCGAACGGCCCACTGTAATAAATGGCATAGACGCCGGCACCGTAGAACGATTGCTTTACGGCGGTGGCGAGTGGTTCCTTGTCTTGGGCCAGCAACGTGTGAGCGACCAGATCGCCGATAACCTTTGGACTCGTCGGATCGAAGACGTGTTTCGGCTGACGAATGAAATCCAGCGATTGCCCCGCAGCATTGAGGCGCAGGATTGCACCTTCGAGGTCGCGACGAATAGCGCGTCGCTTATGCGATGAAAGTTCCGCGTAATCAGCCGGGTTGGTCGGAAGCGTTTGCGCCAACTTGATTATTTCCGCGAGAATTTCGGTAGGCTTGTGTGGCATTAGAACAAGCGAGGCGTCGCGGTTGCATCATGACGTTCGAGCGCGGCGCGCACGCTGCGCAACACGACTTCGCCGAGTTCGACAGGAACGGCGTTGCCGAGTTGCCGCATGTTCTCCGTCCAACTGCCCTCAAAAACGTAGTCGTCGGGAAACGCTTGGAGGCGGCACGACTCGCGCACTGAGAAATACCGCACGTCGCCATTCGGGTAGCGCAACATGTTCTCGCCGCCGGGGACGCCGTGGTCTCCAGCTTTCAGCGTCTTCGCGGGTTCGTCGAGCGGGCTGCCCGTGTGACCCGCATATGAGCGTGCGCCGGGCTGCAAAACGTGGTTCGGAAATCGCGCGCCACTCTCGGTGCGCGTTGGCTCACCCAAGTCTGCGATTGCATCGCGGACTGTGCGCCACGGCATCCGCCCAAAGGGCTGCCGAATTAGCTGCGGGTCGTTCGCAAATCGCGCAAAGCGCGAAGGCATCTCGGGACGGTTCCGTTGCGTGATTTCGTGACGCTCCCAATAATCGCCTGTGCCCCATTGCGCCCTCAGCAACGCTTCGCGCGAATGTGTCGCCGATGGAAACGACCACGGGACGCGGATGTCTGAACGGAACCCGACGATGAAAACGCGCTCGCGTCGCTGCGGAACGCCGTAGTCGGCCGCGTTGAGCAGTCGCCACACAACGCTGTATCGCAAATCCGGCTCGGTTCCCTTCGTCTTGATGCGCTCAAGTCGCGCGAGGTGTTCCGTCCAGTCTTCACCCGCGCGAAGCGTTACGCGCGGAAACGAAAGTTGAAGCACGATGTAGCCAAAATACTTTGCGAAGGATTCGCGCAGCAGTCCTTTGACATTCTCAAACACGAACGCGCGCGGCTGAATCTCGCGCACCGCACGCGCCGCCTCGGGGAAAAGGTTTCGGCGGTCACCCATCGCTCCATGCTTGCCGCCGATGGAAAAAGGCTGGCATGGCGGGCCGCCCGAAACCATGTCCACGCGCCCGTTCCACGTTTGGAAATCCTGGTTGTGAACGTCGCCCTCAAGGAGCGGCCAATGGCGCACAAGCTCATAACCGCGTCGTTGGTTCGCGCGGATTGTCTCGCAGGCGTCGTGATTGTATTCGAGCACAGCGTCGTGCTCGAAGCCAGCGTTCGACGCGGCAAGCGCGAGGCCGCCAGCACCCGCGAAAAGTTCGACGCAGCGCGGCGCGCGGCGCGGCGGGATTTCCGGCGGTTCTTCACGAAGAACATAAGAGCCGGGCTCAGAGTCGTCGCACAACGGATCTCTACGACTCAACGGATTTTTCCGCTTTGGCGTTTTCTGCCGGTAGAGCGGCGTTGGTTTTTTGAGTGCGGACTTCTTTTTCATCGCTCGCAGAGAAGGCGAAACGGAGTGTGCCAGAATTTGCAACGGTGTCGAGCCGTTCTAAGCCACATTGTTGATTTTTTTACTGCCATCCAAAGCTTTGAAATTTTGAGGCCAGTCGATCACAACGCCGTTTTTAAATCCAATGCCACGAGCCTTGCGCACCTACCGCAAAAACGCCTCATACAATCCGCCGTCCACGGTGATGACCTGGCCGGTGGTCTTGCTCAGGCGCTGGCTCACCAGGAGGAAGTAGGCTTCCGCCTGGTCCGCCGGCGTGATGGGGGCCTTGGTCAGCGTGCGGTCGGCGTAGAACTGCGCGAGCTTCTTCACGAGCGACTCGGTGGCCTCGTCCTCGGTGTAAGGAATGTTGTATTTCGCGAGCGAGCCGATGACGCGGTCGCGCGGGAACATCGCCGAGCCTTGGACGACGGTCGCCGGAGCGACGCCGTTCACGCGCACGGTCGGGGCGAGTTCCATCGCGAGTTCGCGGACAAGATGATTCGCGGCGGCCTTCGAGCAGTCATAGGCCACGCTGCCTTTCTTCGCCACGACGGCGTTCGCGCTGGTGGTGAGCACAAGGCTGCCCTTGAGTCCCTGTTCCTTCCATGTCCGCGCCGCCTCGTCGCCGACGATGTAACTGCCGGTGACGTTGACGCCGAAGGTGAACGCCCACTTGTCGTCAGGGATGTGGCCGCTGGTGTCGCTCGGCCAGAACACGCCGGCGGTGACGCAGATGTGGTCGAAGCCACCATAGGCGAGCGCGACCTGGTCGAGCATCGCGCGGACGCTGGCGCGGTCGGTGATGTTGCAGGCGAGGCCGATAGCCGGGCCGCAGTTCGAGATGCCGCTGCCGGCCACGCCGATGCCGACGCCGTATTTGTCGGTGATCTCCTTCGCGGTGGCCTGCGCGGTCTCGGCCTTCATGTCCACGCAGACGATGTGCGCGCCTTCCTTCACGAGCCGGTGCGCGACTTCCTTGCCAATGCCGCTGCCGGCGCCGACGACGATGACGACCTGGCGCGCGAGTTCCTTCTCGGCGGGCATGCGCTTGAGCTTGGCCTCTTCGAGCAGCCAATACTCGATGTCGAAAGCCTCTTGCTGCGGCAGCGCGATGTATTTGTCAATCGCCTCCGCGCCGCGCATCACTTCGACGGCGCAGTTGTAGAACTCGGCGGTGACGCGCGACTCGGACTTGTCCTTGCCCCACGCGATCATGCCGCAACCGGGAATCAAAATGATCGTCGGGTTCGGATCGCGCAACGCGGGCGAACTGGCGTGCTTGCACTTGGTGTAATACGCCGCGTAGTCCTTGCGGTATTGTTCGAGACCCGCGCCGAGCTTCTTCTTCAACATGGCAACGTCCTCGGTCTGCGGGTTCCAATCCACGTAGAGCGGTTTGATTTTCGTGCGGAGGAAATGGTCGGGACAACTCGTGCCCAGCTCGGCGAGGCGCGGGGTGTCCTTCGAGTTCACGAAGCGGAGGATTTTCTCGTCGTCCTGCACGGTGCCGATGAAGCGCTTCTGCTGGCTGACTTGGCCGCGCAGCCACGGGAGAATCGCGGCGAAGGTCTCGTTGCGCTTCTCCTGTGAGAGCGTTTGGAACTTCGCGCCGCCGAACGCCGCCGAGTCACCGCCCTTGGCTTGATACTTCGCCTCGATGTAGGCGGCGGCCTGCTCGATGTAATCGAGCGTGCGGAGGTAGCACTTCTTGTCGTCGTTGTCCCAAGAGATGAAGCCGTGCTGGCCCATCATGATGCCGGTCGCCTTCTTGTGCTTCTTGCAGATGGCCTGCATGGCCAGGCCCAACTCGAAACCGGGGCGCATCCACGGGACGTAGGCCATCTCGCCGCCGAAGATTTTTTTGGTCAGCTCCACGCAACGCTTGCTCGCGGCGATGGAGATGATGGCGTTCGGGTGCATGTGGTCCACGAACTTCGCCGGGATGAAGCTGTGGAGCGGCGTGTCGATGGACGACGCGCGCGGGTTGAGATTGAAGGTCGTGTGGTTGTAGGCGGCGACCATGTCGTCCTCGGCGACGGACTTGAGACCCTTGTCCCTGCGCTTGGCGTAAGACTTCTGGAGGTCGAGCAACTTCTGTTGATAGAGCGAAGAAAAATTCTCTCGCGTTGAAGTGCGCAAGTCGCCGCCGGAGCCTTTGACCCAGAGGACTTCGACCAGCTTGCCGGTGAGCGGGTCGGTTTCCTTCAGCTTGGAGGAAGTGTTGCCACCGCCGGTGTTGGTGATGCGCTGGTCCGCCCCGAGCTTGTTCGAGCGATAGACGAGGCGGTCCACGCCCTTGAGCTTCGCGGCGTCGGCGTCGTTCCAGAGATTGGTGACGAATTGATAAGTTTTTGACTGCGGTGATTTTGCCATAAAGTCAGAAGCGAAACGCTAGCGGCAGGGAGCAAAATCCGGCAATGCTTTTCTGCGCGCGGCAGCGCAAGCCAAATTCAGCAGCGGAACCAATCGCCGGACGCGAGACGCCGAGGCAGAAGACCTGGCCTTCTTAAAACGAAAACGCACGATTTACAGACTGCCTCCGCTGGTTTTAACATTCGCCCGTTATGCTCCGTCCCCGCAAAAAATACACCGTCTTCGATCTCCAGCAGCTCAAGGGCAAACGTTGCCTCACGCACATCCACGTCAAATCCCCGGACGAAGCCGCCGCCGCAGAGCAAGCGGGCGTGGATTTGATGAGTTGCAGCTTCGACAGTCCCGAGGCACAGGCGCGTCTCCCGCATCTCGTCGCCGCAGCGCCGAACAGTTTCCTCTCCTGCGCGACACCGCACGGACTGGCTTCACCGGAAGAGGCAATCCGCATCGCGTTCCGCGCGCTCGAAATCGGCGCAAGCTCCGTCTATTGCTCCGCCAGTCCGTTCATCATCAAGGCGATGGCGCGCGAACGCATCCCTGTCGTCGGGCATCTCGGCATGGTCCCGCGTCATGTCACTTGGACCGGCTACCGCGCCATTGGCCGCACCATCGAGGAAGCGAAGGAACTCTATCGCTGCATGAAGGAGTTGGAAAACGCCGGCGCCTACGCCGCGGAACTCGAAGCCGTGCCGCACAATCTCGCGCGCTTCCTCTCCTCGCAGACGAAGATGCTCCTCATGTCCCTCGGCTCTGGCCCCGGCTGCGACACGCAGTTTCTTTTCTCGGACGACATCCTCGGCGACTACGACGAACGCCCGCCTCGTCACGCAAAGGCCTACCGCAATTTCGCCGCCGAACACCGCCGACTGCAGCAGGAGCGCCTCGCCGCCTTTCGCGAATACATTGCCGACGTCCAAGAAGGCCGCTTCCCCGAGCGCAGTCACCTGGTGGAAATTGAGGCGCCGTTCCTGGACGAAGTGGTACGCTCGATCAACGGTGCCCCTGCGCACGATCAGGAGTGAGCGTCGGCAGACGAGCCCATCGACGTCCCACGGCGTGGTGCTTGAAATTTCGGCTACAATCAGTCGTCCTCGACAAAGTCCGCCCAAGACTGATTGGTAACCTTCGCATGCTTCAGCCCGCTTCAGCGACTCTGGATTCCCGCCGCCTCGCCGCGATTGTGCCATTCCCCTACCCCGCCATGACAGCGTTCAAGGTGCATATTGAAACCGGAATGAGCCGCTTTGTTTCCGGAAACGCACCGGCTTGTCCGATCCGAACGATATCTCTCTGGATCAAAGGACCACTCGGATTCCCGCGCTCCTTGGTTTGAGTTGCGCCACACCTTCCAGCGGCAATTTGGTAGGAAGCGTTCATGTTGTTTGTTTTCGACCTTTACGCGCGCGGTGACAGCCCTTAGCCTCCGAAAGTTCAGTGGCAGGATGGTAACATGCTTTCAGCGCAAAAATTTTTACTCTCGTGCCTCGTTGGATGTTGGTCGGCGCAGGTGCAGTCCGCCGGGGTTGGCACGCCAGGTCAAGCTCCGTATAAAGCTCCCGGGCTCCAACCCGAAAGCCGGCAAATCTCCGCTTCGGCGCTCGAGTTTTATCATTCGCTTGGATGGTTGAGCACACATGCGGCGAAGTTGGAAAAAAGTCACGGCGAACGCCTGCCGGAAACTCGCGACCTGCTGCGCCAGATTCAAACCGATGCCACTTTCCTCCAGCAAAAGTGGATTTCCTGGGCCCAACAGCACTCGGACCGTAAGGACTATTCCGGCAACATTCAGTTTGATCTTTATTTCCGTGATCTCCTGGGAGCGAGGAACCAACTCAAACGACTCGCGAACACCAACGATGAAGACGTGGCCGCCACGGTCAAAGCAGTGGCAATCGATCTGCACGTCAAAGCCGAGAATTGCCGGCATTCGCTGGATGGTCTGGGCAAGGAAATCAAGGTGACCGTGCGTACGAAACAGGGAACGGAGGAAATCACCGGCTTCGAAGTCTGGTGCGCACCGATGGCGCTCGCCAGGTTCAAAGACGAACACATCCGCTTCCCCAAAGTGAGCAGCCCGACCGTGTTCAAAAACCTCGCGCCCGGCTACTACGCGATGTGGTTGATCCGGGGTAAAGAGAAGGGGCCGTCGGTCGCGCAGACCATCGGCGGTAACGGTGAAACTGAACTGGAGATCGATCTGCCCGTGCCCCCGGCGTCCGACCCCGCCAGGTAATCCCGGAGCGCTGCATGGCCAATCGCGTCAAAGATATCCTCAAACGTGGTCGCACCACTTGGGCGCTGCTCGCGCAAACCACCGCCTGGGTGGCCGGTGCGATCGCCGGATTTCTCCTGCCACCGCCAGCCGGGACTCCCGAGGAGGGCCGGATGTGGATTCGTTTTGCGCAGTTTGTCATCACGATTGTCATCGGCGTGCTTTTGCTCACGGAGCTGAGATGGAAACGGAAGAAAGACGTTTTCGCCTGGGCCGGGACTTCCATTGTCTTCCTGCTTTTGGGAACCGCCACGTTCTTCGGGTATCAGATTTATGCCGCCCGCTGGACGGCAAGCTACAATCGGCAGCCTGTGATAATCGGAGGAAATGCGTACACTGCGGCCGGGCGCGAATATCATGTGGAGAAGCCGAATCTGTCGCCGGCGGATCTGTTGATGCATGCGGGCGGCAAGGCGGAGAAAATCTGGCTGCGCGATACACTGGAACAGCGCCGTCTGCTCCTCGCCGCGATCTATCTGCTGGCAATGCCGCTCTTCACCATCTCACTCATGAGCATTGTCCAGGCGATTCAGTGCGCTCTGGGAAAGAGTCCCACGAATCGTCGGAACGAGGCCGGATAAATGTGCGTTGCGCGTTGACAACCCGGTACCACCAACGGGCAATCCCCTGACCAGCCCATTTGCACTCGGCCCTCAACTCCCAAACTCTCGACTCGTCTTTCGGTGGCCACTGAGTCAAATGGCTCCATGCGGAAAAAAGATTTGAAGCATGCCACCTCCGCTCAAGCCAAAAGCTGCGGCACCAGTTCGCCATGAATGTCCGTGAGTCGATAATCCCGTCCTTCGAAGCGATAGGTGAGTTGCTTGTGGTCGATGCCAAGCAGCTTCAACATCGTCGCGTGGAAGTCATGCACGCTGACGGGATCCTCGGCGATGTTGTAACCAAATTCGTCCGTCGCGCCGATGATGATGCCTGGTTTAAATCCTCCGCCCGCCACCCAGATTGAAAAACAGCGCGGATGATGGTCGCGACCAAAATTCTCCTTCTTGATCTCGCCCTGCGAATAAGCCGTGCGTCCGAATTCGCCGCCCCAGATCACGATCGTGTCATCGAGCAGCCCGCGCGCTTTGAGATCTTTCACGAGTGCGGCGCTGGCTTTGTCCGTGGCCTTCGTTTGCGCCTTGATGCCGTCGGGCAAACCGCCGTGATGATCCCAGTCGCGATGGCAAAGTTGGATGAAGCGCACGCCGCGTTCGGCGAGCCGCCGCGCGAGCAGGCAATTATTGGCGTAGGACGCCTTGCCCGGCTCCGCGCCGTACATTTCGAGCGTCTCCTTTGATTCGGTGGAAATGTCCATCAATTCCGGCACGCTCGTCTGCATCCGAAACGCGAGTTCGTAATTCTCAATGTGTGTCGCGATGGCGGGGTCGCCGAGCGCGCCGAGTTGCTTGCGATTGAACTCCTGCATCGCGTCGATGAGTTGACGCCGCGCGTTCTGGCTGACGCCGGGCGGATTCGACACGTAGAGCACGGGATCGCCCTGGCTGCGCATTTGGACGCCTTGAAAATTTCCCGGCAGAAATCCGTTGCCCCAGTAGCGCGTCTGCAACGCCTGCCCGCCGCTGCCGCTCGTGAGCACCACGAACGACGGCAAGTTCTCATTGGCACTGCCCAGTCCGTAGGCAAGCCACGCGCCCATCGTGGGGCGACCAGGTTGTTGATGGCCGGTACCGAAAAAGGTCACGGCGGGGTCGTGGTTGATCGGCTCGGTGAAGAGCGAGCGAATCAGCGTGATGTCATCGGCGATGCTTCCGATGTGCGGAATCATCTCGCTCATTTCGACGCCATGTTTCCCATAGCGCTTGAACGGGTACGCCGGACCAACGCACAGCAGCGCTTTCTGGCCGGCAGTCATGCCAGTGATGCGTTGTCCTTTGCGCACACTCGGCGGCAGCTCCTCGCCGGTCATCTGCGTGAGCTTCGGCTTTGGATCGTAAAGGTCGAGATGCGACGGCGCGCCTGACTGGAAAAGGTAAATGACCCGCTTGGATTTCGCGGAAAAATGCGGCGCGGCCAATGTGCCCATGTTTTTCACGGCGGAATTCTGAACTGCTTCCGCTCCCAACAGCGTGCGCGGTAAAAGTGAACCGAGCGCGAGCGCGCCAAGACCCGTCGTGCTCCGAGTTAGAAACGCGCGACGGGACAAAGCCGTCTCGATCTCGTTCTTAAAAATCATTTCGTGATTGTCTCGTTGAGGTTCAACAACACATTCGCCACCGCGGTCATCGCGGCGAGTTCAACTTTGTCCATCGCCTCGGGCAACTTGGATTCGCCGACGCCGAGGAATTTTTCCGCCGCTTTCGCGTCATCGCGGAAAGTGCTCAACTGTTGTTCGTACGTTCGTTGCAACAAGCTGATTTCATCTGGCTGCGGGACACGGCCGAGCGTATGGCGAAACGCACGAGTCAGACGTTTTGCGGTATCCCCAGGTTCTTCGCGGAGGACGCGCTCGGCCAACGCGCGGGAGCATTCCACAAATTCCGGATCGTTCATCAGCACCAGCGACTGCAGCGGCGTTTGCGTACGTTGGCGCGCGAAGGTGCAGACCTCGCGATTCGGCGCGTCGAACGTGGCAAACGGCGGGTAATGCGCCGAACGCCGCCAGAAAACGTACATGCCGCGGCGATACAACAAGTCGCCGTGGTCCTGCTCGTACTTGGAATCCGTGCCGTCCCAAATGCCCGGCGGTTGGTAAGGCTTGACACTTGCGCCGCCGATTTTCGCGTTGAGCAGGCCGGACACCGCGAGCGCGTTGTCGCGCACGTATTCCGCGTCGAGTTGCAGGCGCGGTGCGCGCGCCAGCAGCCGGTTGTAGGGGTCGCGTTCCAATTTCTCCGAAGTCACCGACGACGACTGCCGATACGTCGCGCTCGTCACAATGAGACGGACGAGCGCTTTCACGTCCCACGCCGCCGCGGGTTTCGAGCCGGCCGCGCCGCCATCGCGGAACTGACACGCGAGCCAGTCGAGCAACTCCGGGTGGCTCGGCCATTCGCCTTGCGAACCGAAGTCGTTGATGGTCTTGACCAACCCGGTGCCGAAGAACATCGCCCAATACCGATTGGCGGTGACGCGCGCGGTAAGTGGATGCTCCGGCGAAACGAGCCAACCCGCGAGATCGAGGCGATTGAGCAACGGCGGCGAGGCGTTCATCCGGTCGGATGAGCCTGCGCCCGGCACCAAAGTTGGAACTGTTTCGGAACTTTTTTGGTTTTCGGTTTGTCGCGGCACGCCAGCGCCGGCAATCGCTGGCGATTCCGTTTGATTCGCCGAGTCAGCCGATGCAACCGCAATCGGTTTGTTTTTCTCCGCAACGAACCGCAGCCGTCCGTCCTTGTTTTCAACCGCGAGCTTTTTGAGCGCGGGCAGAAACGCCGGCGTGCTGGGACTTAGCTTTTCACCTTTGTTGCGGAAATCGCCACGGACAAGCTGGAAAGTTTCACGCGGCGGATTCATTTCCTCCATGATCATCGTGCTCGGGATCGCATTGATCAATTCGTCCTTCACCTTGCGCGCTTTGGCGAGTCCGGCCTCCGCCAGTAAGTAATCCACGGCCGAATTGTCCTTGTAGAAGCGTCGCAAGTCATCCCGCTCCTCTTGAGTGCGCTTGCCACCGGACTTGGCAACGATGGACAGGATGCCTTCAAACGCGAGCAGACGCGCATCCTCCGCACTCAACGCGCGGTCAAAAAAACGCACGTCGTCGATCAAGCCGGTGAAGTGGCCTTCGTCGGCGCGCGAACCAATGCGCACCGGCGCGCTGTTCGTGATCGTTCCGGTAAGTTTGTCCTTGTCCGTTTCGAGGTCACGCGCACGTCCGCCGACGAACAGCTTCACGCCCGCAGCTTTGCTCGAACCATCGTAGCTCACCACGACGTGCTGCCACTGGCCCGTCGCGAACTGATCCTTGGTTTTCACTTTGATGGCATTGTCGGGCGCTTCATGCACGAAGTGAACCTCGAAGCGCCCGTCGTTCACGAATAAATCGAAACCACGATAGCCGGGCTTTTTCTCGACCTTGCTCAATACCGCGCCGTTCGTTTGAAACTTAAACCAAGCGGCGTAACTGAACGCATTCGTGTGCTCGAAGACGACCGCCTGGCCAACGTCGATGTGCGTCTTGCCGTCAAATTTCAGCGCTCTGCCGAGCCGGCCTTCGACGAACTCCGGCTTGTCCGTGTGAACAAATTTCGGCTCGGACGTCGGCACGACTTCCGCCGACACGGAATTCGTCGCGGGCTTGGTTTGCAAACTTGCCTCCTTCGCACCCGAAGAATTGGTGGAAGCAGCCAGTGTGTCATCGAACGTGAGCCAGGCGAGCAACCCACTCGCATCCGGCTTCG
>JACPZS010000125.1 GCA_016195385.1 Verrucomicrobiota bacterium | reverse complement strand
GGTGATCACTCACGGAGGCACGAATACGAGCGCGCTCACGTTCACGGTGGCCGCCGCCGCGCCACCAGCGATTGGCGGGTTTGATCCGATCGCCGGCCAGCCCGGCGCAAAGATCGCCATCACGGGCGCAAACCTTTCGGGCGCGACGCAAGTGAAATTCAACGGCACCAATGCGGCGTTCACCATCTTCGCCGGAACTTTGGTGGCCACCGTGCCCGCCAATGCGGCCACGGGCCCCATCAGTGTCACGACCCCCGGCGGCACCGTGACGACGATGAATGATTTTTTCATCGGCGTCTTCAACGATCTCGCGCTCAACACAACGGGCCCGACGAACACGCTGGCGGCGGGCGACGCCGTGATTTATTATCTCACGGTCACGAACCTCGGCCCGGCGGACGCAACGAATGTCGTCGTGGTGAACCGGCTTCCGGTGGGCATGAGTTCGCAGTTTATTTTTTCCAAAGGAGGCGACTGCGTGGAATCCAACGGCGTCGTCACGTGCAATTTTGCGAAGCTGGCCAGCGGCGGAAACACGTGGATCAAAATTTATGCGGCCGTAAACACGGGCAACTCGTTCACCAATGTAGCGACAGCTCGGGCGGATGAATTTGATCCCGCCCCAGCGAATAATTCGGTGGTGAGCCTCAACCCGGTGCCCGTGGTGATTCCGCCGGAACCGCCCAGCCCGCCGACGCTGCAGATTCAAGCGCTGGCCAGCTCGAACATCGAATTGGCCTGGCCGACGAACCAGGCAACATTTGTCCTCGAATCCACGCCGAGCCTGCTTCCGCCCGTGTTGTGGTCCACCGTTTCCACTTCGCCCGTCGTGACGGGCGGCCAAAATCGAGTCACCCTCGGTGCCCTCAGCGGCGTAAAATTTTTCCGGCTGCGAACTCCCTGACCCGCGTGCGCGCGTGAAAATCCGGCGCGACTAATCCATGACCGCCAAATCCATCTCGCGCGTGAAATAGAGAATGCGCGCGCAGTTCGGGCAGGAGACGATCTCTTCCTCGCCCTGGCAGGACACGACCGATTGAATCGGCAGCTTCATGTGGCAGCCGCCGCACACGCCGTGATCAATCCCGACGATGACATTTTCCCCTTTGTTCGCGAGCAGGCGTTCGTAACGGGCGAGGGTTCGCTCATCGACACCGCCGGCCAGTTGATCACGATTGGATTCCAACTCCGCCAAATGATGGGCTAAATTTTTCTCACGCATGGCGATTTTGCGCGAGTTGCTCCTCGATGCCTTTTTTGAGTTCGCCGGCGAACTGGCTGGCCGACGCGACTTCTCGTTGCACCTTCTCCGCCTGTTCCATCAAGTCAAGTTCCTGATCTTCCAGCACGTTGATGGCGCTTTTGCAGTTTTCGATTTCGTGGGCCAGCGCGCGATATTCCTCGTTCTTCTTGGTTTGAAATTGCTGCAATGAATACTTTTCGATGAGTTGCTGCTTCGCTTCGACTTCGAGTTCGAGCTTCTTGCGATCGGACTCGAGCTGCTTGCCGCGCTGTTTGGCGGACTCGAACGCTGACTGGCTCTCGGCGAGCCGGGACTGGAGCATCCGCCGCTGGGGATCAAAACCGTCGAGTTCCCCGCGAGTGTGGAGAATTTTGCGATCGCGATCCTGCAAGACCAAGAGCCGTTCAATTATTTCGAGCATGGTACGAAACTGTGTAATTTGCGGCTCCGACGTTATCGGGCGAGTTCGGTCAAGTCAATGGGCGTGCGCGGCACGACTTCCAGCATGATGCTTGCGACTGCGGGCTCCTCGCGGCCGTGGACCGCCGAGATGTCTCACGGCGCATCCGCTCGCACGACCGCCTTGTTCGAGATCGTTGCGTTCTCCGCGGCCGAGATTTTGCGCAAACGTGATTTGAGTTTTCCGCGCAATGGCTCCGAACCGGTGAAAAGATTTTCCGGATATGTTCGGTAGCGCAGGATCCCCTTCAAAATTTCGCTGCTCAGGTACGAATTGACCGACCAGCCCGCGAGATATTGCAGACGCAGGCTGCGGTCGGTGTTGAGCTGCGCGTCACGGGTCCACTCTCCCAGTTCGGTGGCCTGGCCCGCGTAGGTCGCGAGCAAGTCCACGGCGGAGACAAAGCCCACGTCCGCCAGGGAGCGCTTCACGCGCGCATGATCGGGACGGTCGAGCCGCGCCTGAAGCCTATCCAAATCAAAGGTCGTAGGCCCCGCCTGCCCGAAGAGCACCGCGTCATAACCTTCGCCGTTGTCGTCGTCGTTGCTCCAGACCACTCCGTTTGGAAACACCTTGAAAAAGGTGGCGATGATGCTTTTGACCGTCACGGCATTGCTCTCGTAGAGCGGAATCCACAGGCTCATCACGCCGCCGGGCTTCAGGCGCGCCTTGCACATTTCGTAATACTCAACGGTGTTCAACGCCGCGCAACCCTTCACCCACGGGTCGATCGGGTCCGACGTGATGACGTCGAATTTCTCTGGCGTCGTGCGAATGAAATGCCGGCCATCGTCGCTGACGACCTCGGTGCGTGGATCGTTGATGACATTGAAATTTTCCTTCGCGAACATCGGCGCGACAAATTTCGGCACCAGCGGCTCGATGTCGCAAATAACGATGCGCTTGATTTCGGGATGCGTGACGAACGATCCCGCCGTCACGCCCGCGCCGCAGGCGACGACGAGGACGGATTCCGGTTTCTCGTGCGCGAGCGCGGAGAGGTGGCCGAGCATGCGCTGCAGCCTCATGTCATGCAGATCGCTTGATGCCTGCACTTTGCCGGCGGAGTGAAAATTGCGGATGCCCGAAGTCCATTTCGTCACCGCGATGGTGCCATTCAATCCTTCGCCCACGTAAGTGCAGAAGATGTCGGGGTGAGCGCCGCTCGTCGGAACGTCCTTCTCCGGCACGATGTTTGGCGCAATCCGATCGCCGTACGTGGCCACGAATCGTCCATAAGCCACCATCCCCGGCGGCACCGGCCCGACGCTCCCAATGAGCAGCGCCGCCAGCCCGGCGATCGCGATCAAAGCGACTGCCCAACCGAATTTGAAATGAGATTTCCGAGAGGCTTCACCGCGGTTGTTCCGGTACCACAAGGGCACGGCCAACAGCAACAATGTCGCCACAGCGGAGATGCCAAGGAGCGCTCGCTGCGCCATCTGAGTTCCGAACACCGGGACAATGAACAAACTAAAAGCCAGCGCGCCGAGAATGGCCCCGACGGTGTTCGCTGCGTACACGCCACCTACCAAACGTCCGGAGTCCTGTGCTCGCGAAGCCAGCGCCGCGAGCGCGAGCGGAAAACTCGCGCCCCAAAGAATGGCCGCCGGCAGCACCACCCACAGCGTGCGCGCGAGATCGATCTGGAACGTAAACCACGGACTCAGCGCGAGCGCGGGATTGATCGGCCAATGCGGAAGCGAACGGGCGATCATCAGCGCCGCCCACGTGATCCCGAGCAACAGGAGCAACTGGCAGCTCGCGAGCGCGAGCCGGGGCCGCTTCAGCGAACGCGCGAGCACGGATCCCGTGCTGCTGCCCAGACCCAACCCCGCCAGAAAAACCGCGAGGATGATCGAGAACGTGTAAACCGTGCCGCCCAGCAGCAACGAAAGCAGCCGCGTCCAGACGACTTCCGCGCCCAGCGCCGACATGCCTGACAGCGCGATGGTCACATACACCGGCCAGCCTTTCATCGTGATGGTTGTGCCACCGTCGCTGACAGTGGGGACGCGTTCCCCTGCCCCGCCGACGGCCAAAGATCGGAACATCTCCGTCGGATCGATTGGCTTCGCTTTCGTCGCCAGCAGCAGCGCGGCGACGGCCACCAACACATTGATGGCCGCCGCGACATACGTCGCCGTGGCCATGTCGTAAACACGAAGAAGAAAAAAACCCGCGAGCAGGCAGCCGACGACCGCGCCGGCGATGTTGCCGCCGTAAAAAAATCCGAGCCATGACACGCCTTCGCGTGTGGTTTCGACCCAGCGCGCGATCGCGGGCAAAGTCGCCCCCATCAGCAACGTCGGCGGCAACAAGCACAGCGCGGCCAGAACCCCGCGCCACAACATCCCCGAATAACCACGCCCAGCGTGTGCGGTGTAGAGGTCTGACACCCACGGCAGCAAAAAGAGGATCGCGACGCCAATTACCGCGATGCCCAGTTCGAGCAATGCGTAAACTCGCAGTGGATGTCGCTTCGGAGAGATCAATCGCGGCAGGAACAAACTGCCCAGGCACATTCCGCCCATGAAAATTCCCAGCAGCAAACCGAGCGAGACGTTCGTCAGCCCAATCACGAGTTGCAACAACTGGAACCAGACGATCTCGTAGATCAGCGCCGCGCAGCCGCTGCCTACGAAAAGCAGCAACAGCCATGCTTTACCGCGCTGACAGCGTGATGATTCGTCAGATTCCACGTTTCACGGTTTCTTTTCACCCGGGCGTTCCGCCGCTTCCTTTTGTTCGTAGTAAAAAACCCGCACGGTAGCCGTGTCGCGCACGAAGTCGATATTCTTGATGCTGATGAAGTGAATGTTCAGACCAGTGCGATTTCGGAGGTCGTCCAGCAGTTTGGGGTGATTCTCCGGCTTTACCATTTCAATGTTTTCATAGCGCACGTCCTGGTGCAGCTCTTTGGTGATAAGCCAGCGGTTATCGAGCAGGAACGTGGGCAGCAAAATGACGGCGCAAACAACGGCTGGTTCCCAATTGCCCCGGGTCACCGCCACGATCAGCCCCAGCGCAATGGAGAGAAACAGGTACGTCATGTCCTTCATCGGAATGTCCTCGGTGCGATAGCGCAGCAACCCGAAGACGGCAAACAATCCGAACGCGGCGCCCATCGACAGCGTCACGCCGTTGAGGAGGAAAGCGACGTGGAAGATCACCAGGTTGAACATCAGGAAGGTGAACAGGTACTCCCGGTTCCGGTGGTTGTTCGGGAGATAAATCCCGTAAACAAGAATGGTCGTGACGATGGCGTCGATGAGCAGCCGGACGAAATATTTCTCGCCCAGTTTGTTGACGAGGCTGGCAAGAAAGCTCAAGTGCGAATGGGAATCGATTTGTAAAAGCATCATGCGGCCAGAAGTTTTAGCTGTTTTACTCGTTCCTTGAAAAGATTCATTTTGACGCGCGGATACAGGTTCACAATCCCGAAACAGTATTTGCTCATGCTCCCTTGCCAGATGCGCCGCTCGCGCATCAGCCGGATGAACGGAGAAGCCAGAGAGGACTTGTCCTGCTTCACTTCGGCGATGACGAGTTTTGGGAAGTCCACTCTGGCCGCTTTGCTTTCATACGCGAGATTCAGATCAATCGTGACCCGTTCGGCGGTGGTTTTGCTGACAAAGGTAAACCGTGTGAAGTGAACCCAGAGCACCGGTTTGAATTCACGAGCGGAAAGCGGAGTTTCCCGTTGCAACAATTCCTCCGCTTCGCCTTCGACCGCGCGAAGAATCGCCTCGCGTTGAATCCGCTGCTTGATCGTCCGGCCTTTGTTGTTCTTGGCTTTGACTTCGAAGAAACAAAGATCGGAATCGACGTAGCGGCGAAAGCGAACCTTGTAGCGGATAAACTTGCCGCTGTGATGCGTGGCAAAGAGGGCGAAGTCGTCCGTGTCAAAATAAAGTGTCTCATACCGGTTGGCCCGGACTCCCTCGACCTCCAGCATCCGATAGTGAGGAACCATCGCTTGCAGGATGGCGGGAAGCTGCTCGCTGCGGAAAGTGAACTTCGCATCCAGTCGATCCATAAGCTTCACACCTTCCATCTCGTTCAGCGAAATGGGATCGAAATTTTTCAGAATCGCATTCAGATCGTGCATGAGCGGGAAGGTAACTGCCGGTTCGCGCGGCCGACGATTGAACAATCGCCGTCGCGACGTTGTGAGTCACGTCCGGTTCGTAAGTGTAGAATAGTTTCGTTCATTTCTTCAGCAAGCCCTGCACGTCGAGCCAGTCGGCGAAGCGTTCAACCCAGTGGTCGCTCGGCAAGTTTTGTTTCCTCATGCCGAAACCGTGTCCGCCTTTCGAGAACAAATGCAACTCGGCGGGTTTCTTCGCAGCGACCCAATCCTGATAAATCGCGACACTCTGCGGGGCCAGGCCGAGCGGATCGTCGGTCGCGGCAAGCACGAACATCGGCGGCGCATCCGCCGGCACACCGTTCGGTTTGATCGTCCAGTTGTAGGCGAGATAAATTGGCGCGACGAAGTTCGGTCTTGTCTCCGGCGTGTAGTTGTAGGCGACCGACGCCGTCACCGTGCCGCCCGCTGAAAAGCCCACGATGCCGATGCGTTCAGGGTTTACGCCATACTCTTGCGCGTGCTTGCGCACGTGACCGATGGCCGCATTGCCGTCGGCCATCGCCAACTTGACGATCGGCGCGACGATGGGATCAAGATTTCCGCGCGTCATGAGTTCGCGTGTCGGGTCGTCCGTCTTGCACTCGACGAGCCGGTACTTGAGCACGAAGCACGCGACGCCTTTATCGTTGAGCCAGCGCGCGACGTCATTGCCTTCGCTGTCGATCGAGAGTCCGAAGAAAGCGCCACCGGGGCAGATGACCACCGCGGTGCCATTTGCCTTGGCGGAGTTGGCCGGGAAAACTGTCAACGTCGGATTCGCGACATTGAACGCGACGCGGGTGTTCCAGAGATTCGTCCGGCTTTCCTTTTCGGAGTGCGTCCAATTTTCCGAGCCGGGCGCGGGGCCGTCGTAGAGGCGAACAACTTTTCCTTCGGCCACAGGGCTTGAAGCAGCGGCACTGGAAGCCGTCGCAGCCGCCGTGGTCTTGGCGCGTTTGGCGACGAGTTCTTCCGTCGCGAAGTCGCCAACCTTCCGGGTAAACTTGATTTCGTCGCCCGCGACTTTGCCCTTGTAGTCGATGCGAATCGCGTTGCCCTGGAACTCGAACGTCTCGAAAAAAATCACTTCGTCGCCGCTGAGTTTGACGTCTTTCAATTCGACGTCGCGTTTTTCGCCGCCGATATCGGACGCGGCCTTGCCGGTGAATTTCTCGCCGTCCTGCTTGAGCGTGTAGGTGTATTTCTGGGTGCCGATCTGCGTGTCGCACTCAGCCTTCCATGTGCCGGTGATGTCTGCGGCAACAAGATCGGCGGACTGGACAAGCGACCACGCTGCCGCCACGAGCAGGGTCGCGCGAACGAAGAATGTGCATCGGGTTGGTTTCATAAATAGGTTGCTCTTGATGTCGAGCCAACTCTTAGCCGTATCTATTCAATATGAGCAACCACGGATTTCACGGATGGCACGGATTGATTCAGCTCCCATCCCGAAGGGACCAATAAGAACAGGCGTGGTCGAGCTGGATGTTTCAGACGCGTGGCGGATCAATCGTACTTGTAGTTGCGCAGGAATGTCTGCATCTGGTCGTGGTTGCCGATCCAGAAGACCTCGACACCCATGTCGCGGTCTTTGAACAGCAGTCGGAGATTGAGTCCCACTCGGCACTCAAAAAGATGGGGCCGCAATTTGCGGATGCCCAAACCCGAATGGGAGTGCGGATGTCCGAAGGCTTCCGACAGGAGGCTGAGGGATTCCCAGGCGGCTTTCCGTTGGGCCAACGGCAGAGCCAGAAGTTGTTTGATCAACTCCGGTCGAATGATGAGCGGCTTGTTCAAAGGCCCAGCTTCTTCTTGAGATCTTCCGGCGTCAGAACGACCAGCTTGCCCTGTTTTTTCAGCCGAGTGTAGTCGGCATCCAATCGAGCCTCGAAACGGTCTAGCTCAGCGTCGGTGACGCCATACTCGCGCCACGCGTAATCCGTGGATTCCACTTCCACTTTGCGGAGTGCGATCACATCCGCTCCGGAAACAATGCCGATGTCGTCACCGCGCGCCGCAGCCTGCAGCCAACGGCCGAGATTCTTCTTTGCGTCGGTAATGGTCAACGTCTTCATATCGGCTGTTTATCGCCTCCAAATGGACCGGCTGCAAGCCTTCGTTGCTGGCTCGGAACTGCCGAAACACGCTCGCCAGCATCATGGCGAACCGCCGGTTAAGGCAGGCGGGCGCGGTAAAAACGAGCGGATGTGATGCCGCTCTGCCGGTCGCTGAAATTGAGAGCGGCCGGAAATGTGAATGTGTTGGTCCAGAGCGGCAGCCAGTTCACCAGGTCGGCCGAAGCTTCCACGACCACGAATTTTCCCGCTGGCCCGGTGAGATTGAAGCCGAACTGGGTGCCGTTGAAGCCAAGGCCCGGTTCGGAGTTGAGAATCCTGGGTGCAGGGTATCCTTTCCGGATGGTGTTGTTGGCTGTATCTGCCACATAAAGGTTGCCGACGCTATCCACTGCAACGCCGAAAGGATCATAAAAGCGCGCATTGCTCCCCGTCCCGTCCGTGCTGCCACCATGTCCCTTCAGTCCGTGGTCGCTCGGCAGACCAGCCAGCGTTGTCACCATACCCGACGGCGTCACTTTCCGGATTGTGCGGTTGTCCGTGTCCGCCACATAGACATTGCCTGCGCCATCCGCCGCTACACCGAAAGGACTATTAAACCGCGCGTCGCTTCCCGTGCCATCCGCGCTGCCATAACCATCATTTCCAGACAGTCCAGCCAGTGTCGTCACCACACCCGTCGGCGTCACTTTGCGGAGCGTGAGGTTCTGTGTGTCCACAACAAAAAGATTGCCCGCATTGTCCACCGCTACGTCGGAAGGAATCAAAAAGCGTGCGGCGCTCCCGGTCCCGTCCGCGCTGCCATAACCATCATTTCCAGGCAGTCCAGCCAGCGTCGTCACTTCTCCTGTCGGCGTCACTTTGCGGATCGTGTTGTTACCTGAGTCCGCCACATAGACGTTGCCAGCACTGTCCACTGCCACGCCGGAAGGGCCATTAAACCGTGCGGCGCTCCCCGTTCCATCCACGTTGCCAACACTTCCTGCTACAACACTTCCTTGGGCATCTAATGAAGCTAGTCCAGCCAACGTCGTCACCACTCCCGCTGGTGTGATTTTCCGGATCGTGTTGTTGTTTGAGTCCGCCACATAGACGTTGCCAGCACTGTCCACTGCCACGCCGGAAGGACCATTAAATCGTGCGTCGCTCCCTGTTCCATCCACGCTGCCAACACTTCTTGCTACCACACTTCCTTGGGCATCTAATAAAGCTAGTCCAGCCAACATCGTCACCACTCCCGCCCCGGTCACCTTGCGGATCGTGTTGTTGAGAAAGTCCGCCACATAGACATTGCCCGCGCGATCCACCGTCACGCCGGAAGGACGAAAAAACCGCGCGGCGCTACCCATCCCATCCGCGCTGCCCGGACCGCCTGCCAATCCTGCCAGCGTCGTCACCACTCCTGCCTCCGTCACTTTGCGGATCGTGTTGTTGTTCGTGTCCGCCACAAAAAAGTTACCAGAGCTGTCCACCGCTACGCCAGTGGGGCCGGCGTGGCCTAGACGACCGAATCGTGCGTCGCTACCCGTCCCGTCCGTGCTGCCAAAACTGCCCGCCAAACCGGCCAGCGTTGTCACTCCTCCTGTCGGCGTCACTTTGCGGATCGTGTGGTTGCCTGAGTCTGCCACATAAACGTTTCCCCCACTGTCCACTGCCACGCCCTGAGGATAACTAAACCGTGCGGCGCTTCCCGTTCCATCCACGCTGCCAACACTTCCTGCTACACCACTTCCTTGGGCATCTAATGAAGCTAGTCCAGCCAACGTCGTCACCACTCCCGCTGGTGTGATTTTCCGAATCGTGTTGTTGTTTGAGTCCGCCACATAAACGTTGTCTGCACTGTCCACTGCCACGCCGGAAGGAAAATTAAAACGCGCGGTGCTTCCCGTACCGTCCGCGCTGCCTCCTCCAGGAAAGCCAAATTGATCGATTATGGCAGCATTGCCGGCCAGTGTCGTCACCACTCCTGCGGGGGTCACTTTCCGGATCGTGTGGTTGTACGTGTCCGCCACATAGACATTGCCTGCATTGTCCACCGCCACACCGGAAGGATACGCAAACCGCGCGCCACTACCCGTCCCGTCCACGTTGCCACTGTCGGGATAACCATCACTATTGGCGTCCTGGCTCAAGCCTGCCAGCGTTGTCACCACTCCTGCCGGCGACACTTTCCGGATCGTGTGGTTGAATGTGTCCGCTACATAGACGTTGCCCGCGCTATCCACCGCCACGCCTTGAGGTTGAAAAAACCGCGCGTTGCTGCCCGTCCCGTCGGTGCTGCCCCAACTTCCCGCCAGCCCGGCCAGCGTCGTCACCACTCCTGCGGGCGTTACTTTTCGAATCGTGTGGTTGCCTGAGTCTGCCACATAGAGGTTGC
>JACPZS010000146.1 GCA_016195385.1 Verrucomicrobiota bacterium | reverse complement strand
TACTGGTCTCCATCACAGTCCAAAGCGATAACGGATTGCCTTCGTTAAATGTGGTTCTAACCGATGGCACGACCACAATTGGTCCCACTTCAGTGAACGTGAACTCGAACCCGGACTCCACCTACACTTTCAACTGCACCTTCCCGCCGCTCGGCGTTGGGGACTATGTCCTGACCGCGACGGCCACGGATATTGGTGGCCAAACAGCCACGGCCAGCATCCACCTGCATGTTGTGGCCGGCAATACGCGTCCACCGAACGACGATTTTGCCAACAGCTTCAATCTGGCGCAGATGGCGGTTGGATACAATTTGAATGCGACCACCGAACCTGGTGAACCGAACCACGGAGCGAATGCTGGCGGTCATTCCATTTGGTGGCACTGGACGGTTCCGAGCGACGGCCCGGTGGTTCTGACGATACCCACAAGTAATTTTTCACCCGCGCTGGCAGTGTATCAAGGCAGCCAAGTTGACCAGCTCCAGCAAGTGTTTGATTACGATCTCTACCACGCGAACAAATACAGTTTTCTGGCGGTTGCCGGCGCGACCTACCGAATTGCGGTGGACGGCATCGGTGGAGGAGAAGGGTACTGCCAATTAAACGTGCGTTATGGCGCGTCGCCAATTGTCAACCTCAGCAGCCCCCATGACGGAGACGTTTTTCCGCTCGGAGCTAGCATTGTTTTTTCAGCCAGCGTCAGTGACGCTGATGGTTTTGCAACTGTGGACGGCATCACAGTGGATGACGGAAACATCCACGTATTCTTTCCGCAAAGCAGCTTCTCCTACACGCCGCCTGAGCCAGGAATTTACAGCGTTAATGTCTCCGCAACTGACAATGATGGCTTCGAGGAAATTCCCAACCTGATTCACATCATGGTGGGGCATGGACGGGAGACGGTGAGCATTACCAGCCCGACGGAAGGAGCGGTGTTTAATGCACCCGCCGACATTCCTGTTCACGTCACGGGTCACAACTTCGACGGCACTGTGGTTCAGGTTCAGTTAACCGATGGCACGACGACGTTTACCTCGACGGCCATGGACTTCGATTATACCTTCGCTGCGCTCGATCCGGGGAACTACACCCTGACAGCCACCGCCACCGATAACACCGGTGCCACGGCCAGCAGCAGCGTTCACGTCAGCGTGGTCACTCCACGTCCGGCGAACGACGATTTCGTGAATAGTTTCGATCTGGCGCAGATCACGACCGGGAACAACGTCAATGCGACGCGAGAGCCAGGGGAGCCAACCAACCCTGGCGGAGGACATTCGGTCTGGTGGCACTATACCGCACCCAGCGATGGAATGGCTGTCTTCAGCACCGCAGGCAGCAGCTTTGCAAGCGGCATGGCCATCTACACCGGCAACAGTCTGAACAACTTGCACCTCGTCGGTTGGTACTATGGTTACGTCACCCATCAACCAGCGTTTGTGTGGTTTGATCTCATCGCCGGCACGACTTATTACATCGACGTCGATGGTCTCGGTAACGCAGCGGGAGACATTCAATTGAGTGTTCACTATGATGTCCCGCCGACGTTTACCATCACCACGCCGACCGATGGACTGGTGTTTACGGCGCCAGCCGATGTTCCGGTTCACGTTACGGCGCAGGACTCCGACGGCACGGTGGCCCAGATTAATTTGAACTTGGTTGCTTTGAGCGATGGCACGACAACAAGCTTCACCAGTACCGGCGCGGACCTCGATTACATATTCCATTCGCTTCCGGCCGGGAACTACCAACTGATCGTCAGGGTGACGGACAATTTCGGGATAACGATCCCGAACAGCGTGGTATTCTCGGTTGCCGTCACACGTCCTGCGAACGACAACTTCGCGAACAGTTTTGACCTGGCGCAGATCACAACGGGGAACAACGTCAATGCGACAATGGAAGCGGGAGAGCCGGACCACAATCCAAACGGGCGGCCTTTGGCCGGCCACACGGTCTGGTGGCATTGGACGGCACCAAGCGATGAAGATATGGTTCTTAGCACCCTGGGCAGCAGCTTTGACACGGTGCTCGCGGTGTACATGGGCAGCTCCATCGATCATCTCACTCCGCCTTGGTCTAATGATAACTGGAACGGCACCAATGCGTATAGCAAAGTGCTTTTCCTGGCTGGCGCCGGCACGACTTACCATATTGCAGTCGATGGCGTTTCCGGAGCATGGGGAGACGTCCAGCTCAACTTGCATTACAGTGCTCGTCCAACGATCACTCTGGACTACCCTCATGACGGGGACACCATTCCGTTTGGCGTGCCCATCGACTTAAGAGCCACTGCCGGCGATCTTGACGGCGTTGTGGCGCTCGTAAGTTTCCAAATCGATGATCTCGTGAATCAAACCTCCACGCTTCTCTTCGACTACACGAGTCCGTACCTGCTCACGTGGACGCCTCTCCATCCGGGAGCATACGTGATCCAGGCATGGGCCGAAGACGATGATGCTCAGGTTAACGACATTTCGAACGCGAACGCGGCGTTCATCAACGTGTTAAACCAGCCAACCACCATCAATAGGCGGTGAAGCTCCTTTCCAAAAAAAGGAGAGACGGCCCGAAGGCCGTCTCCCGCCAAAAAAACCGAATTGCCGCGCTCCTTACGCCACTTGCGCCAGGTTCACGGCAATGGTGGCGAAATCACTCGCCGGACCTTTGCCTCGTGAGTTCTCCGGCACGATTTTGTAAATGTGCTGGCCCGCGCTCAAGCCCACGGCGTCAAACACGCCCGGCTGAAGCACATCGCCACTCAACTCAGATGTTGATGAACTCCGGCCGTTCGGCTAGAAACCCAAGAAACGCCCGAAAAAGATATGCCCGACGAGTTTCAATACGACGTTTTCGTGAGCCACAGCGGGAAGGACAAGACGGTGGTGCGCGCGGTGGCGGAGCGGTTGCGGAAGGACGGGCTGCGGGTGTGGTTTGATGAATGGGAAATTTCTGTAGCGTCGGTCTGCGACCGACGAGGCGACGCACGGCGCTCACAGAGCGCCGCTACAGTGGCGAAAACTGAGGAAGATCTGGAGCACTCGCGCGTGCTGGTGCTCTGGATGGCGGCCAATGCGTTCGGCTCGGACTGGGCGCAGTTACGAACGCACTCTCAACTTTCAACTTTCAACCCTCAACCAACTACCGCTCCGCTGAACAGGGAGCGCCGCTTCATTCCCGGCGGCCGGCGCATCCAACGAGGTTGGCCGGCAAACGGAAAATCCGCCATGCTCGCAACCATCGAGCGAACCTAGGAAAGGAACGATGAGCACTGAATACCTCAAACTGACGGAAAGCAAAGCCCAGACCGCACATCCCGGCGCGGCGCGCCGGACGAAGTTCGCGAACTCGCAACTGGAAGTCCGCATGTTCAATGTTGGCGACGGCGAGGCCATCTTGATCGCCTTCCCCAATCGCCGCGCCTGGCTGGTGGATGGTGGCAGCGGTAACGGCAATGCCAAAAATCAAACGCTCGGCCAACAGTTGGCCGCGCATCTCCGGCAGCGCAACCTGACCTTGGAAGCACTCATCCCGTCGCATCCCCACAAGGACCACGTCGGCGCGGTCGCTTCGCTGCTGGCCGCAGGGCCGCCGCTGACAAATCCCTTGACGATCTATCGCAGCGAGGATGCCACTTGGAATCCGCCCAGCGGTTGGATCAAAGAACTGAAGGACGTGGTGGCGAACCTGCCAACGCCGGTCAACTGGGTGACGCTGCAAAACGCCCATCGCGAAATCTCCGTGACCGACGGCGTGTCCGCGCACTTTTTCGCCGGAAGCGGCGACGACGCCTACACTTCCATTTTTCTCCAGCTTCGTTTCCACCAGGCGCAGCTGCTTTTCACGGGCGACTCGCACTGCGGCTATGAGCGCGACCTGCTCGATAGCTTTGGAGAGGCGGACTTTCGCGCCGACGTGCTCAAGGTGACCCACCACGGCAGCAGCAGCGGCACAGCTCAACGAGTGGTCAACTCGGTTAAGCCGGCTATTGCCATTGCCTCGACCGCACTCGACGACGGTCATCGTCTGGAAGCGGACACCCTCCAGCGCCTCCGGAACAACGGCGCGCAGCGGCGCGTTTTCGAAACGGTGATTGACGGCGACATCATCCTGCGCACCGATGGTGAGGCCTTTGGCGGTGGCGTGCTCTATCAGGTCGAATTAGTGGCCCCCGGGCTGTTCGAGGCAGCGCTTGGCGCCACCACCCTGCCGCGCGCCACGGTGGACGCCGCGCGCACCACAAGCCCAAACCATCCGGAGTGCGTGGCAACGTGAGCCGCGAAGACCGTCGCCAACCAGAGGACGCCACAGTGAAAGAATTCCAATATGACGTGTTCCTCAGCCACAGCTCGAAAGACAAGCCGGTGGTTCGCGAGATCGCGGAGCGGTTGCGGCAGGACGGGCTGAAGGTGTGGTTTGATGAATGGGTGCTCAAACCCGGCGACAGCATCCCGGCGAAGATTGAGGAAGGCCTGGAGCGCTCGCGCGTGCTGGTGCTCTGCATGTCGGCGAATGCGTTCGGCTCGGACTGGGCGCAGTTGGAGGCGGGCACGTTCCGCTTTCGCGACCCGCTGAACAAGGAGCGCCGCTTCATTCCCCTGCGGCTCGACGACGTCCCCATCAAAGGCTCCCTGGCGCAATTCCTTTACACCAACTGGCTCCCGGCAGAGTGAAAGCAACAAGGGCTGAAATCCCGAAAGACAATAGCCCACGCGACAGTTCAGCCGCCGACACCGGAAAGATTGACGCGCGCCGTAACTCCAATACCATCACCTTATGATAACGCGGCTTTACGCCAATAACTTCCGTTGCCTGGTCGCCTTCAAGGCGGAATTCGACTCCTTTGGTGTGCTGTGCGGACCCAATGGAGCTGGAAAGAGTTCGGTCTTTGATGCCCTGAGACTGATCCGGAATCTCGCTACCGGCGACGGCTACCTCGGCGGTGAGGGCGAACGAGATGTCTCGCGCTTGGAATTCACCAACTGGCATACGGGTTCGGCTCAGGAGAGTACGATTCAGGAGTTCGAGTTGGGTGTGACGTCGGAAGGGCATTCCTTCGAATACGTGATTCACATTGAGCAGAAGGCAAACTTCGAGAAACCACGGATCGTCAAGGAAAGGGCCGCCTGCGACGGAAGGAGCTTGTTTGAGCGGGATCTGGAAGGAGTGCGATTTCAAAAGGCAGACGGCACTCAGGCCGCTTTTCCACTGGACTGGCGTCAAGCCGCACTGGCTTCGATTCAGCCAAAAGGGAGTCTGCGCGAAATTGCCATTCTCCAGGAGGCCATCGCGAAGCTCTTGATTCTACGGCCCAATCCACGCGGCATGGAACGGGAAAGCAAGGCTGAGTCGAAACATCCCGACCTCCACTTGGTGAATCTGACTTCATGGTATCGCGCGCTGGCGCAGGAGCAGGACTGGACGGACGCGTTGCGCGATTTGTTGCGTGGAGTGTGGCCTGACTTCAAGTCGTTCCGGCTGGCGGACGTGGGATTGAACACCAAAGCGCTGCAACTCCGTTTCGAGAGCTCCAACGGTCCCGATGCAGGCGTCTTGTTTTTCGATCAGCTTTCCGACGGGGAAAAAGCGCTGGTGGGCCTTTACATGGTACGGGCTGCTTTGGCAACCGGGGTTGCGCAGACGGTTCTGATTGATGAGCCTGATAATTTCGTCGGCTTACCGGAGCTTCAACCTTGGGTGTTGTCTTTGAGGGAATTGCTGGACGAGGACCACCAAGCCATTCTCATTTCACATCACCCCGAGATGTTGAGCAATGCAGGAGAGGATTTTGGTCGCTACTTGTGGCGCGACAATCACACGTCGTCAACTCGCATCGGCCTCTTGAAAATTCCTGAGGGTTTGAGTCCGGGCGAGGCAATTGCAAGGGGGTGGGTCCGTGGCTAGTCGCACTCAAATCGTATGTCTTCACGAAGGCAAGAAGGGGCGGAGCATTGATCCGATCTTCATCCACACGGTATTGAAGGCACTTGATCCTGCGTGGATTCGGCCGTGGCAGGGCAACAATATCGTTCGCCCGGTGGATTGCGGGGGCCGAAGCGACTTGATTGCGAGAATGCCGACCGAACTGCGAAGTTGTCTGACGATGGGCGGGAATACGGCATTGATGGTTTGGGCGGACCTAGATCACGACATGGCAACTGGCGAGCAGTTGAAAGAGCGATTCTGGAGCGCCGCGCAGCAGGCTGGCATTCAGCGGGAGCAATTTGATAAAGTCGTTTTTGTCTTTGCCAAGGATCGGCTTGAGAACTGGATTGAGTTTCTGCTCACCGGAGCGACGGATGAGTCGAAGGAAGGTCGCAGGCAAAGGCACGACAAAGCGGTGGCAGAGGCTGCGAGGAGTCTGGCCAAAAGGTGCGCATCAGGTGCGATCGAACCGAAACTCCCGCCTTCGCTTAGCTGGTCGTGCCAGAATTGGCGCAAGCTGGTGGAGAGGATGCGGCGCTAAATTTGCGAGCAGGTTCGATCTTCATACCCGGAAGACGAACGAACGCGCTTCAAGACTTTCGTAGAGGAAATCCTCCTGACGCGCGGCGGCTGGAAGTCCGAGGAACGTCGAGTGGGACAAGGAGGGGCGCTGTTTCCGGCGCAGCTGTTCGTTTTCATCTGCATTACATGCATGATCACCTCATGTAGCACGCACAGAAGCCGTTCATGCAGGACCAGCTCTGGCGTTACACCACCGATTTGAAGGCGCTGAGGGGAATGTTTTGGCGTGGTGCAGTTTGGTGGGGCGAGGCTACCGACAAGCCGGCTCGCGAGGACGCTCGCCCCACCGAAAGAGCAGAGCGTACCACTGCCGAATGTTTCTTCCGCTTGCGCAAGCCAGGCAGCACTGCGAAACTGGCGTTCGTGAAAACCGAGGCGCTATTGCCCGCCGGTGTTGTGCTGGCCGTTTTTCTTCAGGCATTGGTTCAGAGCAAACCGGCTCTCGCTGATGGTTGTCTGGCGCCGAGCTTCGGATCGGCGCGCACGTTCATCGTGGGAAACACACCGCAATTCGCCGTGGCCGGTGATTTCAACAACGATGGCAGGCCCGATCTGGCGGTGGCGAACGAGGGCGGCAGCACGATCTCGTTGTTGTTGGCCAAGAGCAACGGCATGTTTCAAGCCGCCATCACCGTAAGCGCGGGAGCGAGTCCGGTTGGTCTCGCGGTGGCCGACCTGAGCGGAGACAAAAGACTTGATCTGGCGGCGGCCAGCTCCGCCGGCATCTCGGTGCTGCTGGGCAAAAGTAACGGCGCGTTTCAGGCAGCGGTCAATTACACGGCAGGAAAAGGTCCAGGCGCGGTGGCCGTGGGCGATTTCAACGGCGACGGGAAGCCGGACCTGGCGGTGGGAAATTCCAGTTCCACGAACGTCTCGGTGTTGTTGGGTGCCAGCAACGGGGTTTTCGGAGCCGCCACTGATTACGGCGTGGCGTCGGGCATTCGTGCCGTGGCGGTGGGCGATTTCAACAACGATGGCAAGGCCGATCTGGCGGTGGTATGCACCCGCGGCGTCGCGGTGTTGTTGGGCATGGGCGACGGCACTTTCCAGGCGGCGGTCATTTACGGCGTGGGCAGGTTTCCTTCCTCCGTGGCCGTGGGTGATTTCAATGGTGATGGCCGGGCTGATTTGGTCGTGGCCAATTATGTTTCCAACACGATTTCCGTAATGCCCGGCCAGGGCGATGGGACTTTCCCGATTGTCAGAAACTTTCCCACGGGAACGAACCCCAACTCGGTCGCCTTGGGAGATTTCAATGGGGATGGTCTGCTCGACGTAGCCACGGCGAACTACGGCTCGGACGATGCATCGGTGTTGCTGGGCAAAGGCGACGGCACCTTCCAGCCCACCGTCAACTTCCGGGCAGGCTCGTCGCCTTCTTCGGTGGCGGTCGATGACTTCAATGGCGATGGCAAGCCCGACCTCGCTGTGGCTGACTATGGCTCCGGCATGGTCTCGGTGCTGCTCAACAACTGCGTCGCTCCCCGCCCTTCGCTGACGGTGAGCCGCAGCGAAACAAACGCGATGGTTTCGTGGCCGTTCCCGTCCGCTGGATTCGCGCTCGAATCTTCGACGAACGTTGCCGCCACGAACTGGCTGCCCGCCAGCGAAGCGCCGATCACCAACGGGGGCCGCCGGGAAATCATCGCGCCGATCAATTCGCCGCAACGCTTCTTCCGCTTGCGCAAGCTGTGACGACGAACGTTCGGCACGTTACCAGTGAGGAGCGGGCGCAGACGGTACCGTCATTATTTGATTCGCAGACGGAAGAACTTGCTGCGTTCCCCGGAATTGGTAACTACAAGGCTGTGCCGGGCGTCGAGGGCTTGTGGCAGCGTCTGCCATGAGCCGGGCAGGGCGGTGTAGCTGTATTCAACGGCGGCATTCGTGGCCCAGTCCGGGGCGGTCAGCTTGAGGTTGCCACCGGTAAGGCGGTAATCCAGCCGGGCGCTGCTGGCGACGCAGTTGATCGGCGGGATGGCTGGTAGCGCCTGGCCATCCTGAGCGGTCCCCGTGGCCAGCACTTCTTCGGCGACATCGCCCGAGTCGTCCTCGGTGAATACCTGGATCTCGATTGTGTAAGGCCCGGAGCCCGTGCCCACGCTGGAGACGCGGTAGTCGCCATAGACGACTGCTTCGGGTAGGATTTCAACTTCCTGCGGTGAGGAGTCCAGGCCGGAGTAGGAGGCGAAGGGGCCGATTTCATTGACGACAGTTCCAGAGACTGGATCGTAGCCGACGCGCCGGCCTTGGGGATCCTGAACGAGGATGGCGACCGGGGATTTGCCCCGGAACACGCATCGTTTGCGCGATGAAGCACTGGTCAAGGCAAAGTGCCATCGCTCGCCGCGAACGTTGCGCACCAATCCGAAGGATTCCGCCAGGTCGTCAATTTTATCACTCTTCAAGTCGAGGACGGACCAATCGACGGCGATTCCGACCGAATGCGGCGAGTTGACGGCCACTGTAGGGGGAAAGCTTTTAGGAAAATGGCTGCGAATCTCCTCGTTCAACTCGAAGATGACCGACGCCGAGGCGATCGATCCCGGAATTAGCTCGAATTGAAGAGGTTCCCTGGACACGACCTTCACACCACTCCAATTGGTAAGCGTCTTCGCGTTGCTCCAAATCTCATAGAGATGTGCCTGATACTTCGCCGTCCGACAGGCCGAAGTCTTTACGATGCTCGCACCTTTGTTGGTTTTGACGGCAGTTTCGAACAAGGCGACAGCCTTGCTCATTTCTGCCGTCAGGCAGGATTCATCATAAGGTGGCGTATCGGACTTGGGTTGGACGAGCGGTCCCACGGGGCAGACCTCGTTGTTCAGGCGCTTGATTCCCATCGGGATCTGGCTGTTTTGATAATAGGGGTCGCTGGTCTCGTAGCGGAAGTATTCTCCGACCAGGATCTTTCCGTCTGCTTGCACCGCGATGGCAGTGACGTCGCTCACTTCACGGGAGTCGAATGTGGTGTCCAAGGTTCCGGTGGGATGCAGGCGCGCTATGGAATAGCGCCTCACGCCACCGACACGGTCGAACAGGCCGCCCACGATAATTTTGCCATCTCTCTGAAGCGCCACCGCACGGATCAGCCGGTTGGCGGTGGAGGTGATGGACGCCGGTTGAAAGGAGGGATCTAGCAGGCCGCTCGGAAGCAGTCGCGCCAAACCGCTGACCGCGATGCCCCGGACTTCCCGGAGGTAGCTGCCGGCGAGAAGTATTTTCCCATCCGGCTGGAGAAGAAGATGAGTGACACCGCCCTGGATGGAGATGAACCGATTCGGCTCGTCAAAACGGACGTCGCCGTTGGCATCAAGAAACGTCAAGGTCGTCGCGCTGCCTACCAGGATATTTCCGTCAGGAAGGGGCAAGACCGCGTTGTACCCCTCAATCGGGTAGTTGCTATTTGCGAAGTTCATGTCGAGCTGCCCGTTGAGCGCAAGTCCCTGGAGGCAGTATTGTCTGCGATCCGCCGACGGCTTCTTCGGGCCTTTGAATTGCCCGCCGACAATCAATAAATTCTTGCGCAAGGCGAGCGACCTGACAATCGCGGGCGCGGCCGTGTACACCGGATCGAAAATTCCGGCGTTGAACGAGGAATCGAGCTGACCATTCGCCAGGATTCGGACGAGGCAAGGCCGATCCGCCAAGTCGTAAGTTGTGAACGCGCCCCCGACATAATACTTGCCTCCGCCGGCCGGTGCGAGGACTTGAATTGCCAGGCTCTGTGGATCATCGGCATCGGGTCCGTCCCAAGGTGCAAAAGTTGGGTCGGCCGAGCCATTGGCACGCAAGCGCGCGATGTTGTGGCGGTTGGTGCCGCCAGCTTGATCAAACAGGCCGCCTATCAAGATACGCCCGTCGGGCAGGCAGGCGATCGAATGAACCGATCCCCTGGCGATGCCATCGGCCTCCTGTTGCATCACTTTGCCGGGCTTGAAACTTGTATCCAGCGAACCAGCTATGATTGGGGTCGCCGCGCCCGCTGTCGTTGACCACGCGACGACACAAAGTAGCCAGGCGAGCCGCGAAAATCTGCCACTGTTGGAATATGACATAAGGTTTTGCATGGTAATTTTTCGTTCGCGTTGATTCTTGCTTTCATGCGCTGGCTCGGAAGCGCTGCTTGTAACACCAATTGATCAGGAAAAGGATGCCCACGAGGAACAACGGCCCGGGAATCATCACATAAGCGGACCAATTAAACCGTCCCCAGGCCGTCAACAAATATAGCACCCCGAGGGCGACATACACGACCGCTCCCACCCACTCCCGGTGCCAGGCGATCGCCAGCACGGTGAGAATGATCCATGTGGGAACCAGATGCATAAAAAGCGCCAAAGTTGTCTTCCAAAACCCAGCGCCGTGACCGAACACATCCAAGGCAAACACGCTGATAAACAGCGCAAATAAAATGCACGAAACCCGTGGTGCCCAAAACACCAAACGCTCAATGGATGTTTTCATATTTAGACTCGCCTCTTCTGTTTCAGCTTTCTATTTCCGATTCATTAAGGTGGGCCTTGGCCACACACGGAGTTAGGGATGCCAGAGTCGAAAGAACAGATTCCCCTGCGTCGGGGAATTGGTCACCGTGTTGCTGATAATCGGTCCGCTGTAATTGCCCCAGGTGCCCGTAGCCAGATTGTTGTTGGTTTGAAGTGTCCAACCCAACACCGAAGTCGGCCACGAAACGATGGCCTGCTGGTTGAGATATTTGATAGTCAACGACGTTGGCGGTTCTGGTGGTAAATTTGAGAGCGTGAACACCACGCCGTAATTGTTCGTACCACCGTAATACGTCACGCCGTAAAGCGTCGAACCCGACAGCATCAGCGAACCATAAGCAGTCGCCCCGTCATTCGTGCCGCCGGCGAAAGAGTGAAAGTTGGTGTAACTGCGCCCATCGGTGCTCACGCGGAACACCGTGCCCTTATTGCTCGCGCCGCCGACCGACGTCATGCCGTAAAGCCATCCATTCGCCAGCGTCAGTGAACCCATCGGAGTCGCCCCGTCGCCCGTGCCGCCGGCGAAAAAGTGCAGATTGGTGTAACCGCTGCCATCAGTGTTCATCTTGAACACCACGCCCAGTCTGGCCGAATTCGGGCCGCCCTCTTGCGTCATGCCGTAGAGCGTCGAACCGTCCAGCGTCAGCGAACCCGGAGGCCCTGCCCCTTCATTCGGGTAGCCGGTAAAAGAGTGCAGGTTGGTGTAGCCGGTGCCATTGGTGTTCATGCGGAACACCACGCCCAGGCCGGCCGCGCCACCTTGCGAAGTCGTCCCATAGAAGTTCGTGCCGCTCAGAGTCAGGTCACCAAACGGATTTGCCCCGTCATTCGTGCCGCCGGCGAATGCGTGCAGACTGGTGTAACCGCCGCCATCGGAGTCCATGCGGAATAGCGTCCCGAGATTGTTCGTGCCGCCATGGTGCGTCGTCCCGTAGAGCGCGCCATTCGCCAGCGTCAGCGAACCGTAAGGCGACGCCCCGTTGGTCTCCCTGCTGTTGAAGTAGTGCAGGGCGGTGTAACCGATGCCATTGGTGCTCACGCGGAACGCCACGCCGACCCCGGCCCCGCCTTCAACCGTCATCCCGTAGAGGTTCGTACCCGACAGCGTCAGCGCAGCATGAGGACCCGCCGCGTTGCCCGCGAAGCCGCCGAAGGAGTGCAGGTTGGTATAGCCGCTGCCATTGGTGTTCATCTTGAACACACCCGACAATGTCATGCCGTAGAGCGTGGCATTCGACAGGATCAGCGAACCCACAGGATACGGCCCTGCGCCGCTGGCGAAGGAGTGCAGCAGCGTAAACGTTTGCGCCGAGGCAGTCGTGGCGACCGTCAGCAAAAGCGCGGTGGTAAATTTTAGAATGCTCGATCCGAGGCTGGAGGTCCGGTTTGTGGGTTGTTGGGTGATGGTCGGCGGCGTTTGCGCGTGACTGCTGAGAACCTTCGCCAAGAGCAATCCGATGACATGGCAGATGTGTTTTGTTTTCATGGTATAGTTGAGTTCGCTGGTCGTTGATGTTTTCCGTCGATTGCTGTTTCAAATCCCGCAAGGCGGGCCTTGGCCACACACGGGGTTCAATGCCAACGCCCGCCGCCTGCTCACCCAAGCAGGCAAAACTTCGAGTTCACTGCTGCCCACGCTGGCGGATAATTTCTCTTGGATCGGAATGTTGTTGACTGGCTCGCGGAGCCGGAACGCGACCTCTACCACTACGCGCCGGTTGTGATTGCAAGCCGACGTCGGTGGCTTAGTTGTGCTCGCGCACAATGTGCCAACCGTTGGGTGGTTTCGTTCTCTGTCTGAAGTTTGGTGTGCCTTTTGCATTCTTTGTCAGGGAAAAATGGCGGTAACATCAACAGGGCGCTTCCCGGCATTTGGCAAAAATGAAACCTCCCTTGGCCGCGCCGATAGTTGCTGGTGGCATCACCGTTTTCCCATCCTATCGCAAACTTTCCCTCAGACCGCACAGATCCACGATCAGGCCCCGCGCCGACTGATACCGTTCCTTCGGCGCTTTGCGCAGACACTTCAGGATCACTCTCTCCAATTCCACCGGCACCGCGCAGTTAAACCGCGTCAGCGTCTCCGGAGTCCCGTGCAAAATCTTCTCAATCGTCTCGTTCAGGCTCTCCCCCGCGAAGGGCACCCGTCCCGTCACCATCTCGTAGAGCACGACACCGAGACTGAAGAGATCCGTCCGCGCGTCCACTTCTTTGCCCAGTGCTTGCTCGGGACTCATATAGTTGGGCGTTCCCAGCACCTCTCCTCTCTGCGTCTGCACCAGCGTCGCCGTGTCCTTCGTGGCACTCTCGACCACCAGCCGCTTCGCCAGGCCAAAGTCCAATAGCTTGACGCAGCCCGTGGCACTCACATGCAAGTTGGAGGGCTTGATGTCCCGGTGGACGATTCCCCTGGCATGCACAGCCGACAAAGCGTCCGCGGTTTGCAGGCCGATCTCGATCAACTCGGGCATTTCCAGACCAGCGCGGCTGAGTCGATCATTGAGAGTTTCGCCCACCAGCAGCTCCATAGCGATGAAGGGCCGGCCATCTTCCGTTTCGCCCGCGTCGTGGATCGTGCAGATGTTGGGGTGATTGAGGGCAGCGACGGCTTTGGTTTCGGTGAGGAATCGCCGCCGATGCTCCGGGATTCGAGCGGATTCGGCGGTGAGGATTTTGAGGGCGACAGGCCGGTCAAGGTGAGTGTCCTGCGCTAAATACACTTCTCCCATGCTTCCGGCACCCAAAGGCCGGACAACCCGGTAGTGCCAGACCGACGCTTGAGTTGTTTTCATTTTTACAAAGAGGGTGAGGAATTCACGGCTTCACCACTCGGAAAACCCGCCCACGCTTCTAACTGTCTCTCATGGAGAGATGAATACAGGATAAGGATCAAAGCGCCTTCCCGGATTTGGTTATTGTTGACTGCACTTTGCCGACCAGCGGTTGCTCTTGCTGAAACAATGCCCGTGCAGGAACCATTGCGGAGTTAGACTCAACTGTAGCGCGACCCGCCGGATTGAAAATTGGCTCGCGGCCTCTGGCTCAACTTCTATCATGGCGCGCGATGCCATCTGATTTGAAAGTTGCGGTCATCGGCACCGGTTCGCTGGGCAAGGAACACGCGCGGATCTATGCGGCGCTCGCGGCGTCCGGCAAAGTCGAGTTCATTGGCGTGTTCGACGCGAACGCTGAGGTCGCGCGCAAAATCGCCGAGAAACATCGTGTGCGCGCTTTCATGTCCGTGGCCGAAGCCGCCGCTGTCGCCGACGCGTTGAGCATCGTTACGCCCACGACGACGCATTTTGAAATCGCCAAAGCTCTGCTCGCACATGGCAAACATTTGCTTGTCGAAAAGCCGATGACTGATAACACCGCCCAGGCCGCTGAATTGGTGCAACTGGCGCAGCGGCACGGCTCCGTTTTGCAGGTTGGCCACGTCGAACGTTTTAATCCCGTCTTCAAGTATCTCGAAGCAGTAGCGACGGAACCTCGTTTCATCGAGACGCACCGGCTTTCGCCGTATCCTGCGCGCTCGACCGACATCGGCGTGGTGCTCGACCTGATGATTCACGACCTCGACGTCGTGTTGGCGTTTGTGAAGTCGCCAGTCACGAGTGTCGATGCCGTCGGCATTCCCGTGTTGAGCCAGTCCGAAGATATCGCGAACGCCCGGTTGCGATTCGCCAACGGCTGCGTCGCCAACTTGACCGCCAGCCGCGTCAGTCCCGAGCGGATGCGCAAAATTCGCGTGTTCAGCGGTGGCGCGCACACCAGTTACATCTCGCTGGATTACCGCGCGCAGGAGGGCTTCATCTACCGCATTGCGCGTGACGGCGAACAGGAAAGTTCATTGCTCAAAAAACTTCTCGCCGCGAAGGATTCCACCATCGTGAGTGAATTCGGTGGCAAACGCATCGTGCGCGAACCGGTGCCCATCGCGAAGGACGAGCCGCTCAAACTGGAGTTGCAAAGTTTCGTCGAGTGCGTGCGCGCGCAACGAACGCCGGTCGTCAGCGGCGAGTCCGCGAAACGTGCGCTGGATCTCGCGTTTGAAATCACGCGGCAAATCCAAAACAGCTAACGAGGGCCGGTCGTCTGAAGTCGGATGGTCGCGATGGCGAAAGGTTCAATGGTGAAACGAAGTTCGCGACCGGCAATGTTCAACGGTGCTTGATCGTCCTCGACACTGTTACAGCGCCACGCGGAAAACGTCGCCGCCTTTGAAGCAAACTTCGCGACAGCATCGACGGTTCGCCCACCCATCTCCACGAATCGCAAAATTGTTCCCCGGCCATCCTCCGCCATTTTCCAGGTGACGAGTCGCACATTCGCCGGTTCCACGTTCAAGAAAGATTCTTTGCCCGCGTTCAAATGCCCGTGCGTGGCCACCGCCTTGTCGTTGCGCATGACTTCGTTCAATTCCAACGGGGTCAACGCTTCGGCTCCGAACCGGCTTGCTTTGACAGGATCAAACGCCGCTCCGCTCGTCAGCACATAGCGAAAGGTCAGTTCGCCACCCTGGCCGGCCTGATAACCTTCCGGCGTGTAGTTGTTCATCACGTACGAATATATTGTCGGGGTTCGGCCGGCGAAATTCGTCGGCCACGCGCCGCGCGCGATGTCGCCGATGGTGATCAGCGGCGCATCAACGGGCACGAGCGTGATGGCGAATCCGTCTTGCGCGACGCTCACCCAATCCTGAATCGTGAACCATTCGCGCCCTGCGCCGGGCAGCAGATCAAGCGCGGGATCGACAAAGCCATTTTGTGTCGCATAGCGAAAGCGCGGCTGGTCGAACGCAAACGGAAACGCAAAGTAAGCGGCTTCCTTCGCATAGACTTTCGTTTTCTGCACGCGGTTGACGAACGCGATCTTCTTCTCGGAGTCAAAGAGGATGATTTCGGTTTCAATGCGTGGAGCGTTCGTGGTCGAACTCTCAAGTCGAGCCACGGTTCCGAACGGCGCTTTTGTCACCGAAACCACGCGGCCATGAGCAGCGGGATGGATCTTCAACTCCGGCAGCGGCGACACGGTGCTGAACTGCACGAGGCGGTTCGGCAATTCGTCCGCGCCCGTGACGTAGAGATATTGGCCGAGACGATGCGCGCCATTCGTGGCGACAATTTCCCGATTGAGTTCCTTGTCGAAGATGCTGCGCACAGCGCCCGCTTGAGCATCGAGTTCGATGCGGTAGAATTTGTTTTCCAGGATCGGGGCGGAAGTTGTTTCAGGCGAGGCCGTCGCTGGCGAAATCGCCCGCGTCGCAAAACATTTGTAACCGACCGCCGGCACTTGATCAGCGAAAAAGCGAACGTGGTGAAACGCATTGCCGGAAAAAAGAATTTCATGCGGCACAACTGCCCTAGTCGTTTGATCCACCAACTCCATCCCTTTCTTGAGATCCGTTTCGATCAGGCCGCTGCGCGGCCAGTTCAATGAATTGAATACGACGAGCGTTCCGGCCGGCGCGGGAATGTTGTCGGCAATCGCCGCCAGGCCGCGACTCAGCACCGCATCGATGCCGCGCTCTGCATCGACCGCGTGGGCGTCCTTCGCCGCGCCCTGGCGGATGGCCTGCTGACTCGTCGGATCGCTGACACTGGTGTCCGCGTGCCACGTATGCTCGCCGATGATGAGGATGTCGCGCCACAACAACTGGAGCGCGCCGCGATCCGGCGCGATGACCGGATTGATTTGCGCGCTGATCGTCGAAAAAATTTCCGCCACAAGCGCGCGCTGCTCGTTTCGCCGCGCGAGGGAAGTGATGGCGGCATTCGCGCCCAAACCGTCCTCCCAATACGGCCCGCCGTCTCCGCGCACGACGGGCGCGGCATTGCTGCTTTGTCCCGCGATGTAATCCAGCGCTTCGGTGAAGCCCGCGTAGCGCAGTTTCGGGAAAGTGTAAGTGCGATTCCATTCCTGGACTAATTCCGTTTGTTGCGGAAAGAGGTCCGTGTTCTCCACCTGGGTTCCAAAAAGAATCACGCCGTCGGATTTGTAGCCGGAGTGATCATACGCTTGCAAAAAGCGCGGTAACGAATCGCGGCCGGAGACAATTTGCGCGGGCAGCCCAAACAAACTTCCCACTTGGTGATAGTGGCGCGCATACCACGTCAAGATTTTCCTTCCGTCCGGCCCTTGCCACCACTGCGGCGAAGATTCGTTGAAACGATTTTGAAGCAGGAAAGGCGCACGATACGCATCACTCGCCGCGACGAAATACTTCAATCCCGCCGAAGCCAGCACCGAGGCGTGCGACCACGAATACGAAGGCACGTCGGTGATGAGTGCGAAATCGAACGGCGTGCCGTGTTCATTCGCAAAGCGCTTGCTCGGATAGAGCGAGCGAATCAAATGCTCCAGCGAGGCGAAACCCGTGAACGAACTGCCGTAAACCGCCGGGATGGAAATTTTTCCCTCTGCGATCAGTTTGAGAAATTTCTGCTGCTGCTCACGGCTGCGACCTTTCATAAATTCCTCGACTACCCAAAAGCCGTCGAGCGTGAAACGGAAATCGGGGTTTCGCTCAATCATTTCGATCGCTTCATCCACGCTACGGCTCTGAATCTCGGCCACCTTCGGCGCGTAATCCGTGTAACCGATGTCGAGGTGTTCGTGTGGCGCTACAAACAAATTCCATTTGCGTGTTGGGGTGAGCGAGGTAGAAAAGTCATGCGAACTTCCATTCCCCTCGATCTTCAAGGCCGCGCGCGTGGCAGGAGCAAATTCCGGCACGTCGAACTCGATTTTTTCTTCGCCGAAATCACGACTCCGTTTGAAGGCTTGAGTAAAAACGTTCTCGCCAATTCGCAACGTCGCGTTGCCGTCTGTGCTTTTGGGGCCGAAGCGAAGGAACGCATCAATTTGCTCAAGCAAGGCTTCTCCCTTTGATTTGTAAAATATCGTCGGGACAATTTCAGCGACCTCGGCATCACCGGACTCCAGCGCTTGATCGTCGCGAGTCAGCGCGATTGCGTCATAGACAATTCCCGAACTGCCCGGCCAGGGAAAACCATACGGACGCACGTCATCGCGATCGTTCGGCTGGTCAACGGCGGTCAATACCAACTCGTTGGTCCCTTTGCGTAAAAACATTTGAGGCAGCACACACTCGATTAGCGCTGTCGAATAGTGGGGCAGAAAAAACACCGCCGAGTCGCCGGCCTGATAACTCAAGCGCGGGTGTTGATAAAACCAGCCGCGATGGCCGTTGATCTCGACTTGAAGGATTGGCAGTCGCGCACTGTAAGCCAGCAACGAAAGCCGGAGCATGAATCGCCCGTGCGGTGCCTCCGGCAAATCGAAGCGAATCATAAAAGGATGCGAACGATAGCCTGCGCCGCCATTTGCGGAGCCGGGTTGAAATGAAAACCAATCCCGCGCGGGCGTGCTCCGGCCGACGACGAAAACGGGATCCTGCTTCGGGTCAGCGTAGTCGATGCGTCGCTGGCCGGTGACGGGATCGTTGATGGAACTGAATTCGGCGGATGATTCGTCGAAGATGCCGATTTGCCAGAGAGTTTCAGCGCTAGACAGCCAGGCAGTTGACGCGAAGTGAACCCAAATCAGCAGGACGATGAAAATGCGAGGATGCACGCTGGCGATTTCAAAGCGGGTTTAACGATGCAGCGGAAAAGTGATTTTATTCGCGCCGATCTGCGGTTTTGCGTTTCACTGCTCGGAGCATTCGCGTTTCCACTTTTGAATTGCGGCGCATGAAAAGAACTCTTTCCGTCATGCCAACAACTCGCGCACGACCTGGCCGTGGACATCCGTCAACCGGAAGTCACGGCCCGCGTGGTGGTACGTGAGTTTTTCGTGATCGAAGCCGAGGCAATGGAGAATTGTCGCCTGC
This sequence comes from Verrucomicrobiota bacterium, assembly GCA_016195385.1. Taxonomy (GTDB): domain Bacteria; phylum Verrucomicrobiota; class Verrucomicrobiia; order Limisphaerales; family JACPZS01; genus JACPZS01. Next base: position 23,433 of record JACPZS010000146.1, on the reverse strand, counting down.
AAGTCGTGGATGTGAACGGGATTTTCCACGACGTGAAAACCAAGATCGTCCGTCGCGCCGTAATTGAAGCCCGCCTTGATGCCGCCGCCCGCCATCCAGATCGTGTAGGCCTGCGGATGATGATCGCGCCCGAGGCTGCGGCCAAGCGCGGGATTGGACTCGACCATCGGCGTGCGTCCAAACTCGCCGCCCCAGATCACTAATGTGTCATCGAGCAAGCCGCGTTGCTTGAGATCGCGGACGAGCGCCGCGCTGGCCTGGTCTGTGATGGCGGCATTGCTCTTCACGTTGCCGGCGACGTCGCTGTGCGCGTCCCAGCCCTCGTGGTAAATGTTCACGAAGCGTACGCCGCGTTCGATCATCCGCCGCGCGAGCAGACACGCGCGGGCGAATGACGGCTTGGCGGGGTCGCAACCGTAAAGTTCGAGCGTCTCCTTGCTCTCGCTCTTCAAATCCATCAGCTCGGGCGCGGAGGTCTGGAGGCGGAACGCCATTTCGTACGAAGCGATGCGAGTCGCGATTTCAGGATCGCCATCCGCAGTCAATCTTCGTTGGTTCAAGGAAGAAACCAGGTCGAGCGTGTCGCGCTGAAGTCTGGCATCGACGCCCGCCGGGCTGTTCACATTGAGAATCGGCGGACCTTGATTGCGAAAGCGGATGCCGTTGTAAATCGTCGGCAGGAAGCCGCTTGAAAACAGCGCCGAGCCGCCACTCAAGCCGCTGCCCGTGCTCATCACGACGAACGCCGGCAGTTCCTGCGTGTCCGCGCCCAAACCATACAACACCCACGAGCCGAGGCTCGGCCGGCCCGGCTGGGAGAAACCGGTGTTGAAGAAAATTTGCGCCGGCGCGTGATTGAATTGATCCGTCCGCACCGAATGCACGAGGCAGATGTCGTCCACGATTTTGGAAAGGTGCGGCAGCATCTCCGACAATTCCGCGCCGGATTTTCCGTGCTTCGCGAATTTGTAGCGCGGTCCGAGCACGGCGGCGTCGGGCCGGATAAACGCGTAGCGCTGGCCGCCGATGACGGACGGCGGCAACGGCTTGCCTTCAAGCTTCGCGAGTTCGGGCTTGAAGTCGAACAACTCCAACTGGCTTGGTGCGCCCGCCATGAAGAGATGAATGACACGTTTGGCTTTGCCGGAAAAATGCGGCTGACGCGGCGCGAGCGGATTTGGCACGCCGGACGTCGCTGCGCGGCTGCGATTCGTTAATGCTTCGGTCAACAATCCCGCCAGCGCGATCTTGCCGAGGCCCACGCCGCAGTCGCGGAGAAAATGCCGGCGCGTGACGTTCAAGCAATGTTGGTGCAGTGGATTCATGGCTCAACCTTTCGTGATCATTTCGTCGAGGTTCAACAACGCGCGCGCCAGCGCCGTCCACGCGGCGCGCTCGGTCAGATCGCCGGAGCCATCGCCCGCGACTGCTATTGCGTCAAGCTCGCTGGCGAGGCAGCGTTGTTTCTGGAGTGCAAAAAACTTCGCAAGCGCGGCAACTTCTTCGTCGGTCGGCGTGCGTGTCAAGCAGCGCCGGAAGCCATCCCGAATTTTTTCTTCGATGCTGCCTTCGCGCGCCGCCAGTTTTCTCCCCAACGCTTGCGACACTTCAACGAAGAGCACGTCGTTCAAAATCGTCAGCGCCTGCTGCGGGGTATTCGAGATGTCGCGCCGCGCCACGCACGATTCGCCGGTTGGTCCGTCGAACGTGTTGAACATCGCAAACGGTGCGGTGCGTTTCATGAACGTGTAAACGCTGCGCCGATACCGATCCTCGCCTTCGCTCGGTGTCCACTTCGCGCCGCCGTACGCGACTTCGGTCACGCCCTCCGGCTGTGGCGGATAAACGCTGGGGCCGCCCATTTTCGTCGAGAGGAGTCCGCTGGCGAGCAACGCGGCATCGCGAATCAGTTCCGCCTCAAGCCGCACGTGCGGCCCGCGCGCGAGCAGCCGATTCTCCGAATCTTTCGCCAGCAACTCCGGCGTTGCGCGTGAAGATTGTTGATACGTCGCGCTCATCACGATCAATTTGTGCAGGCGCTTGAGCGACCAGCCTTGCTTCATGAATTCAACCGCCAGCCAGTCGAGCAACTCCGGATTCGACGGCGGCTCGCCTTGAAACCCAAAGTCCTCGGTCGTGCGCACCAGCCCGCGACCGAAGAAGGCCTGCCATTGGCGGTTAACCGTGACGCGCGCCGTCAACGGGTTGTTCGTGGCGACGAGCCAGCGCGCGAAGCCGAGACGATTGCGCGGCCAGTTGGCGGGGAACGGCGCGACGGCGGAGAGCACGCCAGGCTCGACGCGCTCGGTGGGCTGGAGAAATTCGCCGCGCCTGTGGATGAACGTCGGACGCGGATTTTCCGCCGGACGTTCGCGCATCACGAGAGTCGTTGGAGGTGTGGAGGGCTTGCGCAATTTTTCGATGGCTTCACGCGCGCTCGCCAGTTCCGGCAACGTGAGGAGAAATTGTTCGCGTAAACGCTCGCGTTGCGCCGCGGTCAGATCCGAATCCGGCAGGAGCAACAGCGGCTCGACCCAGTCCGGCAAATCGCGTGCTTCCACGCCACGTGCGTCGGTCGTGACCGAAATGCGGAGGCGGCCAAGCGAACACGCGTAGTGGCGGCCGAACTGCAGTTTGAGATTCAATTCGCTCGCTTGCGCCAGTGGCTCGGCGAGCGTGAACACCGCCTCGTGCCGTTCGCCCTCACGACCGTTCGTGGACCAGCCGGTTTGCGGATCGCCGTCGATGGCCAGCGCGGCGGACACGGGATTGTTCGCGCCCATCGCGTTGCGCGCGTAGCTCTCGGTCGCGCGCGAAAATTTCACTGCCTGGCCATCGACGGAAAGTTGCAATTCGCCCAAGAAGAAATCGCCCTTCGGCCCCTCGTAATAAGTCATGCCGGGGCCGTGCATCGGCAGGCGCTCGTCTGGCAGTGCTTCGAGGCGCAGCGCCGTGATGCCGCGCGCGCCAGTGCGGAACTTCAGTTCGTAAGTGTCGCTCTTCGTCATGTCGCCGCTGGCGAACACTGAGTCGTCCGGCTGCACCGTCAGCAGCGGAAGATTGGATTTGGCTTCGGTGGGACGAAGCGGCGTCCATTTCACAGTGCGCCCGCGCTCGTGCGTAAGCCACGCCGCGAATTGTTTCTCCAGTTCTTCCGCCCGACGCACTTCGAGCGGGCGTTGATCTGCCGCGGGCACACCGACGCTCAAGCGGACTCGACCAATCGTGTGCCGCTGGCCGTGTTGCTGATCGAGCTTTACCACGAAACGCGTGCCGAGGGCGAACGACACGGGTTGATCGAAAGTGAAAATCGCGCGGTGCGGTGCGTTCAACTTTTTGCCCTCTTCGTCCACGGCCCAACCCGTGTCCGTTTTTCCATCGAAGGCATTGGCGACGGGAAATTCCTTTTGCTCCGCGTCCGCTTGCGCGGCGATGAGCTTGACAGGTCGCATCTGCTCTGGTGCGTCTTTGGGCGCAGCGGTCACGGTGATTTCGCTGAGAACAAAATTCCCGTGCTTCACTCGTCCCGGACCTTTGCTCGGCAGTTTTTCATCGATCAACGCTTCGAGGCGCAGCACACGAACTTCGGGCAAATCAGTCTCCAACGTTACGGTGTAGGTGTCCCGGTCCGGACTTTCCTCCGCGAAGAGCGCCGAGCCGTCGTCGAGCAATTTTGGTTTTTGACCACTGGCGGTCTCGACACTCAACGGCTTCGGTGTTTGCCAAATGTTCGTTTCGATGGGGAATTGGCCGGGCATTTCGGCAAGCAATTTTGCTGCTTTCTCCAAATTCGCGCGCTGTTTTTCGGCGAGCGCATCATCCGGCAGATCGAAGTCTGGCTCGTCGGCGTTGTTGAGAAACGCCATCACTTGATAATACTCGCGATGCGGAATGGGATCGTATTTGTGCGTGTGGCATTGCGCGCATTGGAGTGTGAGGCCCAGCCAAGTCGCGGCGGTCGTGCCGACGCGGTCCGTCATTGCGTGAAAACGAAACTCCAGCGGGTCGATGCCGCCTTCCTCGTTGAGCATCGTGTTGCGATGAAAACCCGTCGCAATGATCTGGTCGCGCGTCGCGTTCGGCAGCAGGTCGCCGGCGATCTGCTCGACGGTGAACTGATCGAATGGCATGTCCGCGTTGAGCGCTTTTATTACCCAGTCGCGCCACGGCCAGATGCTGCGTTGACGATCTTTTTCGTAACCGTTCGTGTCCGCGTAACGCGCTAAATCCATCCAGCGCCGCGCCCAGCGCTCGCCGTACTGCGGCGACGCAAGCAGGCGATCGGTGAATTTTTCAAACGCGTCTGGCGACGAATCGTTCACGAACTCGTCGGCTTCCTCCGGTGCCGGCGGCAGGCCAATGAGATCGAGCGAAACTCGCCGCGCGAGCGTGTAACGATCAGCCGGCGGTGACGGTTTCAAATCCGCCTGCTCCAATCGCGCGAGAACGAAATAGTCGATTTCGTTGCGTGGCCACGAAGATTGTTTGACCGTCGGCAACGCGGCTTTTTTTGGGCGAACGAAAGCCCAGTGTTCCTGATATTCTGCGCCAGCCGCGATCCAACGTTTGAGAATTTCTTTTTCGGACGAAGTGAGTTGCGTCTTCGTGCTGGGTGGCGGCATCACTTCATCGGCGTCGGCCGAAAAAATGCGTTTCACCAATTCACTCTTCTCCACGTTGCCTGGCACGATGGCGACGGCACCAGATTTCGCGGGTTGAAGCGCCTGTTCGCGCACGTCGAGGCGTAACTTGGATTTGCGCGCCGCGTCATCCGGGCCGTGGCACTTGAAGCAGTTACGTGACAAAATGGGCCGCACTTCACGCGTAAAATCCGGCGAGGCCGACGGCGCGGCGGCGGAATCGAGTCGAGCGACACTCAACGTAACAGCCACAGCGCAGAACATTCGACAGGTGTTCATGGCGGCATTCTGAATCACTTGCCGGCGGACGGCAAGCGAAGCGATGGCCAGATGGGGCAGGGGAGTTTTATGGATTCAAGCTGAGTTGCTGGGTTTCAGCAGCATGTCCGGGCCTCAATCGTAATTCAGCGGTGCAAAACGACTTTCGAAAACAACCGCCCTCACATGGAGGATGGCTTCTGCCGTATTTTCAATGGGCGGATTTGAGGAAAGCGAGAATTTGCCGGTGTTCTTCGGCCGTCAGATTCGCCCGGACGCGCATGTGCAGCATGGCCACGTCCCACTGTGCGTCACTGAAGGAGTCGGGAGCGCGGATGTTGTGGCAGTGGCCGCAGTTTTGCGCCCACAAGGTGGCTCCGCTTTGAGTCGTGCTCGCGGCATTTGCGCTTTTTCCGGTTGTTGCGGTCGGGGTGCTGCAACCGATGAGCAGCAGGACGACCAAAGTGAACGAAGCACTCGCGAGCCAGGCCAACAGTCTGAATTTATTTGTATTCATGGTTTGCTCCTTCCGTCTAAAAGCCAGTGGCCAATTGCAAAAGCACCGCGTTATGGCGATCGGCATTCGGGCCATTCTGGTGGTCGAACTCATAGGCGACTTTGGCGACCGTAGTGGGGCCAAGCCAGTAATTAAGTCCAATGGTGTAACGGTGTTCATCCGTACCCGTCGGCGTGCGGGCCTGTTTGAGCAGGTCATAACGAAAGACTGGCTCAAGGTTTTTGAGGCAGGCGTTTTCGAGTTTTGAAGGACGATAGGCGATTTGCGCATAGCCGCCGTTGCGATTGTTGTTGAAAGCAAAAGGACCGCCGGCTGCGCTATCAGGATCGTAGGTGTATCCATCCACATGAGACCAAATCCACTGCGCTTTGAGGTTTAACGTGCCTTGGAGCCGGGCGGAGTCGCGGACATAGCTCAAATCGGCCGAATGCAGCAACGAGTTCACACTTTCACTTGCGCCGGGCGGCGTCACTTCGGAAACCTGGAAGCCGTAACCCACCTCAAACTCCGGAATCGGCAGAAACCCGATGTGGCCGCCGACCGCGACGTGGCGGCCGACGTTGTCGAAGTTGTTAAATTCCAGAGTTCCCAAATCGCTCGCGCCGACATTGCTCGCGTCAAACCGCAATTCCGGCGCGTTGGCAACGTAGAGCGAGTAGCCAAACTTGGTTGAACCGACCGGCACACCGCCGCGCAATTGGAAACCGACCTCTGTTTCCGCCAACAAGCCGTCGTACACCGCCAACGGTTTGTCGGGCAACTTGTTCACCCACGCCATGTGCTGGCGCTCGACAAAATAATTCATCGGGTTCAGAAACTTGCCAGCGCCGACCGTCATATAATCGTTTACGATGTAGGAAATTTGCGCCAACTCCAGCGCGAGGCTGGTGTCGTGGCCTTCGAGCTCGGCTTCCAGTTCACCTTCGAAGATCAATCGGTCGCTTAACTTCCAAAGAAAAATCGGATTGAACGTGGCGCCGAACTGCCTGGTTCCGCCACGATCCTGGGCGATGAATCCAGCGGAACCATAGCCGGTCAACAACGTCTTGGTCGAACCGGGAAAGGAATCTTTGGCCATCTGTTTCACATCCTTCAAGTGCTTGTCCAACTCGTCCAAAGCCTGATCGGTTTCCGTTTGCCGGGACTTGGCGGTTTTTTGCGATTCCTCAAAGCGCGCCTTGAATGCTTGGATCTCTTTAACTTCTTGGACGAGTTTGTCGTGATCCTCGATTACCTTGAGCATCTTGAGATACTGCTCGCGGGGAATCGTGATGACGTCCGAATTGACAACGGCATCCGGCGCGGCGATGGCCGCAGCGGTCGCCAGCAGACAGACGGCGAGAATAAGTTTGGTTGGTTTCATTTTTTGCCTCCGGTGTTGGGTCAGGGATTTTTGTTGTCTGCCTTGGGCGCGAGCGTGCGCACGTAATTTACGATCTTCCAGCGTTGCTCCTCGGTAAACGTTTCTTGAAACGCGGGCATGGGCGTCCGCCCTTCGCCGATTTTCCAGAACAACGCGCCGTCGGTTTGCTCGCGCAATTTCGGGTCGGTCAGGTTGCCCGGCTTGACGGGCGTCCCGTTGCGTTCGAGGGTCGTCGCCGCCGGCCCGTCGCCTTTTCCCGCCGGCCCGTGACAGGGCAGACAGGCGGCGACGAAGAGTTCCTTTCCTAACGCAATGGATGCGGCGTCGGCTGGAAACGGATTTTCCTTCCGCGCCGCGCGCGCTGGCGACACCCAAGCGTCTTCACTTTTCGCAGAATTGTCCGCACCAAGGGGCGTTAAAAAGCTGGACAAGAAAATCATCACCGATGGGGCCACGATTCCCGTGCGCTTCAGTGGTCGCTTCCAGTTCTGATTGGCGCTGTTGGTTTTCATGTCTGCGGCCAGCTTGAGGTTGACACGGCGTCATGGCTCAACCTTTCTTGCCGTTCACCAACATTTGCTTGGCCGGTGGCCAATCTGTGGCTGGCGTGAGGATGCCATTCTGCGCGCGTGCTGGCTGGCTTGATAATGGCAAGAGCGCGGCGGCGAGGATTTGCACGAGGCGTTCTCCAAAAAAGCCGGGCAACAAAACTTGAATTTGGTGAAGCTTGAGCGGCGTCGAAGAATTCGGCTGTGAATTACGACGTGTTCTACGAATTTAAAAATTGTTGCGCCAACGCGAATCTCCGAAGTTGACACCGCTTCATCGGCTCACCAAGAATGTCCCTATATGAACGAATCCCCGAATAATAATCTGACCTCGCGTCGCGAGTTTCTTAAAAACACAGGCACGATGGCCGCCGCTTCGGCCTTGGCGGGCGTCACGCTTCCGCACGTTCACGCGGCGGAAAACAACACCATCAACATCGTCCTCGTTGGCTGTGGTGGCCGCGGCACCGGCGCGGCTGGCAATGCCATGTCCACGGACAAAGGCCCCGTCAAATTGATTGCGATGGCGGACGTTTTTGAAAACCGGCTGCGCAGCAGCTACGAAGGATTGAAGGCGAAATTCGCCGCCAAGATGGACGTGCCAGAAGACCGCAAGTACATCGGCTTCGATGGCTACAAGAAGGCGATGGACCACCTCAAGCCCGGCGACATCGCGATCTTCGCCACGCCGCCCGCGTTTCGCTGGGTGCATTTCGGCTATGCCATCGAGAAGAATCTGAATGTTTTCATGGAAAAGCCGGTGACGGTCGATGGCCCGACGACGCGCAAGATGCTCAAGCTCGCCGAGGAATCGGTGAAGAAAAATCTCAAAGTCGCCGTGGGCTTGATGTCGCGTCACAGCCGCGCGCTGCAAGAACTTCAGAAGCGCATTCAGGATGGCGAGCTCGGCGACATCGTCATGATGCGCGGCTACCGGGTCAGCGGCCCCGTCGGCTCCTTCGCGTCCTTGCCCAAACCCGCCGGCGAGAGTGAACTTTTCTATCAGATCAAACGCTTCCACAGCTTCCTTTGGGCGAGCGGCGGCTGCTTCAGCGATTTTTACATCCACCACATTGATCATCTTTGCTGGATGAAGAATCAGTGGCCGGTCAAGGCCAACGCCTTCGGCGGCCGCCATTATCGCCAAAGCCCGGAAGGCCTCACCTACGTCGATCAGAATTTTGATTCCTACTCGGTGGAATACGCCTTCGAGGACGGCGCGCGGTTCATCATGGACGGCCGCTGCATGTCCGGTTGCAACGACATTTACTCCAGTTACGTCCATGGTACCAAAGGCATGGCCATCGCTTCGAAGAACGGTGACTGCGGCCTGCCCTCCAGCATCTTCACAAGCCAGACGCCCAAGCGCGCAACCATGACGTGGGAATCCAAGGTTCCGGCCGCCGAACAGGATCCGTACCTCAACGAATGGAACGATCTCATGGACGCCGTCCGCAACGACAAGCCTTACAACGAAGCCAAACGCGGCGCGGAAGCCAGCCTCGTCACTTCCATGGGCCGCATGGCGGCGCACACCGGCCAGGAAATCACCTTCGACGGAATCCTCAACGGCGAACATGAATTCGCGCCGGGCGTCGATCAATTGACGATGAATTCTCCCGCCCCGCTCGTCGCCGATGCGAACGGCCGGTATCCCGTGCCCATGCCCGGCATCACGACCAAGCAGGAGTACGGTCGCCTCGACGCGTAAGCAAACGCAACAGCTTCCATTCAAAAAGAGCACAGCGCCGCCATCGACGGCGCTGCTTTTTTTGATGGTGCTACACTTTCCGTTCCAGTTGGAACACGATCACGCGGTAGAAGCTTTGTGCCAGACTTTTTGTTTCCCGTTTACTTGGCTTCCGTAATCGTTAATTTCACACGCGATGTCTGCGATACTTGAATTGCTTCGAGGCCACGAAGTGCGCCGCTTCGACACCGGCCAGGTTGTCATCCAGCAGGGCGAGAGATCGGGCCTTCTCTATTTTCTCATCGAAGGAGCGGTCGAGGTTTTGAAAGACAATGTGCCGGTCGCTACGACTTCGGAGCTAGGCGTCGTCTTCGGCGAGATGGCAGCACTGCTCGGCGGCGATCACACTGCCACCGTGCGCGCCGCAAAGCCCTGCGACTTTTACCTGGTCAAGAATCCACGCGAGTTCCTCCAGGCAACGCCTCCCGTGTGCCTCCATGTGTGCGAACTGCTGGCTCGCCGGCTTGATGCCCTCAACAAATACCTCGTGGACGTGAAACATCAATTCGAGGGACACGATCACATTGGGATGGTGGACGAAGTCCTCGAGACACTCCTGCATCGTCAGCCTCGCACCCGCATCCGGCCCAAAGAATCAACCATCCGCCACGGTGAGCTGCCGGATTGATTGCCCCTCGAGCGAAATCCACTCCGCAGTCATCGCGTCGAGGTCGATGGCAACATACGAGGGGCACGCTCCGATCTGCTTGCCGGGATTGAAGACCCACGTCTTGCCGATCCGATCCACCCACGAACCCTCGGCGTAGAAGGGCGAGTTGTGAATGTGACCGCTCAAAACGATGTCCGGAGCGAAGCGCTGAATCCATCCCAGCAAGAACTCGTCTCCTCCAAATTTCCGGCCTGTCCAGCAAACCGGCGAACCCGCCGGCGGCGCGTGATGAACCCAGATCCAACGCCCGCGCAACCTTTGCGCCTCCCGCTCGAGTTGCGCTTCCAACTCCGCTCGTGACGCTGGACCATCCCACCACGGACAGATCGTCACCAGCGCGCCCGGCAATTCCAGGCTGTCGCCATCGACGAACAAACCATCCGCCTTGCACTCGCGAATCCATTGTGCCACCGATTCATCCGCCGTGCTGCGACTGTCGCCATCGTGATTGCCTGAGCTGACCAAGAGCCGCGTGTTCTGCCGAATGCGGCAAAGATATTTTTCCACGACCGCGATCTGCACATCGAAATCCAGGGCCGAGCTGAGGTCGAGCAGGTCACCGCCAATGATGATCGGATCGAATTTCGCCGCATTGGCGACGAGCCAGTCGAACTGTTTGAGCGCATAATGCAAGTCGGCTACGAAGAGCATTCGCATACGAGTTGACAGAGCATGGGTCAACACCCCACTCGCGTCGATGCCCAATACCTTGGACTGCAAAATCACTGGTGCTTTTTCTGACGGCACTCATGCAAAATTCTGGCCCGCAATGCAATCAAGCCGGCGTGCAAGGAGGCCGTGTGATTTTCCTGGCCGAATGAATTGCCTTCAATCGCGTGACTGGATAGGACATGATGCCTCCGATGCCCAACGACGGCTCAGAGCAACGCAAACTGGCGGCGATCATGTTCACCGACATGGTGGGCTACAGCGCGCTCGCGCAACGTGACGAAGCGCTCGCGCTCGAACTGCTCGCCGAGAGCCAGCGACTGTTGCGCACGCAGTTTCCGCTCTTCAACGGCCGCGAAGTCAAAACGACCGGCGACGGGTTTCTCGTCGAATTCCCCAGCGCGCTCCAGGCCACGCAGTGCGCGATGGAAATTCAGCGCGCCGTCGTCGCGCGCAATTCCACTCAGCCGGGCGAGCGTCAAATCCATGTCCGCATCGGCATCCACGTGGGCGACGTGGTGCATCGCGAGGCGGACATGTATGGCGACGGCGTAAATATCGCCGCGCGCATCGAGCCGCTGGCCATCGGCGGCGGCATCTGCCTGTCCGACGCCGTGTATGGCCAGGTGCGCAACAAGCTCGACGCGCAGATGACCAAACTCGACGCGCCCGAGTTGAAGAACATCGAACTGCCCATCGACGTTTACCGCGTCGTGCTGCCGTGGGAGGAAGCCAAGGCAAAAGGAAAAAGGCAAAAGGAAGAAACCGGCGCGGCGGTGGGGCGAGGCGTCCCGTCGAGCCGGGCGGGCGCGTTGAAGTCGGCTGCGGTCGTTGCCGTCGTGCTGCTCGCAGTCGGAGTCGGCTGGTGGCTCGTGCCAAAGCGAGGAAGCTCGACGAATGCCGCGCCGGTGGCGGTTCGCAGCGTGGCACCGGGGCGCATCATGTCGCTCGCCGTGAAACCGCTCGATGATTTTTCGGGCGACACGAACAACGCCTATCTCAGCGATGGGATGACCGAGGCGCTGTGCGCGGCGTTGGGGAACGTGAGCGCGCTGCGCGTGCCGGGGCGCTCGTCCGTGATGCGTTTCAAGGGCGGGCAGAAATCCATTTCCGAAATGGCGAAGGAATTGAACGTCGAGGCCGTGGTGGAAGGTTCGAGTCAGCGCGCGGGCAGCCGCATGATGATCACGGTGCAACTGATCGACGCCGCCACGGATCGGCATCTCTGGGCGACGAACTACCAGCGTGACCTGAGCGATTTCTTCGTCGTCCAAAGCGAAGTGGCGCGCGCGATCGCAACCGAAGTGCAGGCGCGCTTGACGCCGGAGGATCAGGCTCGCCTCGCCCGCGCGCGCCCGGCCAATCCCGAGGTCATGGAGGCTTGTCTGCTCGGGATACATTATTGGTGGCAGCCTTCTGAGGAAGGGATCACGAACGGGCTTCGTTACTTTGAAAAAGCGATTGGAATTGATCCCAGCTATGCACCAGCCCATGCGGGCAAGGCTCTGATTTACGAAATCGCGGCTGAGTGGAAGTTTTGGCCCGCCAGATTGGCAATGCCGAAAGCGAGACAAGCGGCTCAAAAGGCGATCGAATTCGATCCCATGTTCGCTGATGGTTATTCGGCAATGGGCGTGGTCCAGGCGGATTTTGACTGGGATTGGGCCAGTGCCGAGAAGAGCTTTCGCCGGGCACTCGAATTGAATCCAAATTCTTCACTTATGCTGGACAGCTACGCTTGGTTCTTAGCCGGGCGCGGCCGCTTTGAAGAAGCCATCACACTCATGAAACGCGCGCTGGAGGTGGATCCGCTTGGAAATGGGCTCCATGATGATTTGGGAAATATTTATCATAATGCCGGCCAGTTCGAGCGCGCCTTGACGGAATTCGCCAGAGCGCTGGAGTTGAATCCAAAGGATTCTGGGCCGCGCGCTAAACGTGCTGCCACCTATCGAGAATTGGGCAGAACTGCCGAGTCGTTGGCCGAGTGCGAAGCCGCGTTGCGAATCGATCCAGACTCGGCGTCGGCGCGAGCGACGTATGGCTACGGCTTGGGAATCGCTGGCCGTCGTGACGAGGCATTAAAGGTTTTGGCCGATCTGGATCGCTTGTCAGAAAAGCGTTACGTTTCTCGGTTCGACCAAGCGAAAATTTATTTGGGATTGGGCCAAAAGGACGTTGCTATGGATTGGTATGAGAAGGCCTACAACGAACGCGATCCAGCTATGTCATACTTGAGAGTGGATCCCGTGACCGCTTCGCTGCGCAACGAGCCGCGCTTCCAGGCGTTGGTGAAGACAGTGGAAAATGGCGGCAAGGAGAAATAAAGCTGCTGCTACACACTCGCTGGGTGGCAAGCGAAGTATCGGATTGAATGAAACGGATGGCCGGCCTAATTTTCATCTGAAATGCAAATTGAGTTACCAGACTCCCTGGCCGGCAAGGTGCAAAAGCGCGAAGTGCTGTTGGATTTGGCCGTGGGCATGTATGCCGCACAACATTTGACCCTCGGGCAGGCTGCCGAGTTGGCCAATGTTCCGCAGGGGATTTTCCAGCGCGAATTGGGCCGCCGGCAAATCCCGGCGCATTATGATCTCGACGATCTTGGCTACGACTTGCGCGTGGCGGCTGAACTCGCGCGCCGATGATCGTTGTCAGCGATACCTCCTGTATCTCGAATCTGCTGACCATCGGCCACAGCCATTTGCTGGCCGAGTTGTTCGGCGAGGTCATCGTTCCGCCCGCAGTCGAGCGGGAACTGCGGAGATTTCACCCGGTCTTTCCCGATTTTCTGAAACCAGTTTCGCCACGAAGCGCAAGCATGCTTTCCCGGCTCAGGCAGGAAATCGACGCCGGCGAAGCGGAGGCGATCTGCGTTGCCTGCGAATTGAAGGCTGACCGGCTGCTGATTGATGAGAAGCTTGGGCGCGCCGTGGCGTTGCGCGAAGGGCTGGCAATTATCGGCGTGGTGGGTGTCCTGGTGACTGCCAAACAGAAAGCATTGGTCCCCGCCATCGGCCCGTTGCTGTCGCGACTGGAAAATGAAGCGGGCTTTCGCCTCGGCGCGAGGGTGAAGGCGGCCGCTCTGCAAGCGGTGGGGGAGATCGATATTTAGTGTCTTACGATGACGAGTAATTATTCCGTGCCTGCTTTCGCGCGTTCATCATTGAGAACTTTATCCCATCCATGCGCCCGCTGATCCAGGAAATTGCCACGGCCCATTCGCCCGAATCGCTTGTTGAGCAAGTGCGCGGTGAACCGGGCGTGGTGCTGTTGCGCAGCGCGCTGTTTGATTCGCCGCACGCGCGTTACTCGTTCGTCGCGGCCCGGCCGTTTCTTACGCTGCGCGCCTTCGGCTCGCGTTGCGAAATCATTTCCGCCAACGACCGTCACGCATTATTCGGAAACCCGTGGCAAATTCTTGACGGACTCATCGCGCGCTTCGAGTTGCTGGATGAACTTGATATGCCGTTTCCGCTCGGCGGCTGTTTCGGCTACTGGGGATACGAATTGAAGAATTTCGTCGAGCCGAAGCTGCCGCGCCGCGCCGTGAATGATTTGGAACTGCCCGATTGTCACGTTGGCTTTTACGACGGCCTGGTTGTCTTCGACCATCGCCTCGCGAAAGTTTGGATCGTTTCGACGGGCCTCGCAGCCGATGGCTCGCGTAGTGAAAGTCACGCGCAAGTGCAATTGGAATCTTGGAGAGCAAAACTTCAAGCCACGCCGACTCAGAGCAATTTGACATCAAGGCTGTCCGATTCAGACCGCGCGCGAACCGGGCGTGGCGATCCTCATTCACTCTCGGCGAATCTTTCGCGCGAGCACTTCATCCGGCTCGTCGAACGCGCGCAGCAATACATCCGCGCCGGCGATATTTATCAGGTAAATCTTTCACATCGGCTCACGGCGCTCGGAGAATTTTCCGGCTGGGAATTTTTTCAACGCCTCGCGAGCGTGTCGCCCGCCCCGTTCGCGGCGTTTCTCGATTGTGGTGAATTTCAGATCACGTCGTCGTCACCGGAACTTTTCCTCCGTCTCAGCGGCGCGCACATCGAGACGCGGCCGATCAAAGGCACGCGTCCGCGCGATCCGGATCCGACACGCGACGCACAATTGACTTACGAGCTTCAGACGAGTCCGAAGGAGATGGCCGAACTGGTGATGATCACGGATTTGCTGCGCAACGATCTCGGCAAGGTTTGCGAATACGGCTCGGTGCAAGTGCCGGAGCTGGTGCGGCTCGAACGCTATCCGCAAGTGCAGCACCTCGTGTCCACGGTCGAAGGCCGACTGCGAAGTGGAGTCACGCACTTCGCGGCGCTTGCCTCGTGCTTCCCTGGTGGGAGCATCACGGGCGCGCCGAAAATTCGCGCGATGGAAATCATCGACGAACTGGAGCCAGTGACGCGCGGCCCGTACACGGGCTGCCTTGGCTACCTCGGCTTCAATCGTGAGAGCCAGTTGAATATCGCGATCCGCACGGCGGTGTGTCAGCCGGGTGTGATTCATTTTCATGTCGGCGCGGGGATCGTCGCGGATTCGCTTCCGGCGGCGGAGTACGACGAAACACTTGCGAAGGCAGGCGGCTTTTTGAGTGCGCTCGATTTGCAAAATCCAGCTGGACGTCAACTGGCAGGACAATCTGGTGCTCGATCAACCTCGCAATGATCGTCTTTCTCAATGGCGAATTTGTTCCGGAAGAACGCGCGGTTGTTTCCGTGTTTGATCGGAGTTTTCTCTACGGCGACGGGCTTTTTGAAACAATGCGGATCTGCGAAGGTGTGCCGTTTCGTTGGGCGCAGCATCTTGCGCGACTTCAGCGCGGGGCGGAATTTTTGAAAATCCAGATTCCATTTTCTCCAATGGAACTTCAAGAGCACGCCAGTTCATTGATTCGGCAGAACGCGATGCGCAACGGTATTTTACGCCTCACGCTCTCGCGCGGCATAGGGCAACGTGGCTACACGACGCGCGGAGCCGATTCGCCTACGCTGGTGATGACGCTGCATCCGGCACCGAATTTGTCATCCGCTTCGTGGCAGCGTTGGAAATTGATCACGTCTTCACTGCGTGTGGCGGCGCGCGATCCCATCGCCAATTTCAAAACGTGCAACAAGCTCGCGCCGATTCTCGCGCGTGCGGAAGCGGAAGCGGCGGGAGCGGACGAAGCGTTGCTGGTCAACACCGATGGGCTCGTCGCCGAAGGCGCGAGCAGCAATGTGTTTTGGATCCAAGCCGGCGTGGTATTCACTCCGCCGCTGGCGGCTGGCGCGCTGGCGGGTGTGACGCGTGCGCTCGTCATCGAGCTAGGCGAATCGCTCGGCGTGTCCGTTCGTGAGCAGACGATCCCGCCCGTTGAGCTGCCCGACGCTGACGGCGTGTTCTTGAGCTTGAGCTCACTGGCGATTGTGGAAGCGATAAGTCTGGATGGCCAGCCATTGAGATCTTCGCCTCTGGTTCAACAATTTCAGGCCACGTATCGAAGTGTGATTGAACGCGAGATCAAGACCGCATTCGATCCGGCGTGAATCAAGTTCCAAATCGGCACGGACTCAGCCGTAGCGATCCGGATTTAAAAAATCGATTTCCAGCGCAGGTTTTTCGTCCGACAGAATCTCCGCCATCAACCGGCCGGTGATCGGCCCCAGGCTCAGCCCCATCATCGCGTGGCCGGTGGCGATGGCGAGGTTCGCGTAGCGAGACGTTCGCCCCACGTACGGCAGGCCGTCCGGCGAGCAGGGACGCAGGCCACACCACGGCTGCACGCCATCAAAATCAATGGGCAACAATTCCGGAAAATACTTCGGCACCGCGTTGATGATGCCGCGCACGCGGACTGGATTGATTGTTTCGTTCAGGCCGGCAATTTCCATCGTGCCGCCGAAACGAAGCGACGATGCCATCGGTGTCACCGCGACGCGCGCTTCGGTGAAGATGCAGCAGATCGCCGGCAACTGGCGCGGTTGCACGAGTGTGAGACTGTAGCCTTTGCCCGCCTGCATCGGGAGTTTCAAGCGCAAATCGCGTGCGATGACCGGCGACCACGAACCGCTACAGATCACATATTCGTCAGCGTCAAATTCACCTCGGTTGGTTCGCAACGCTTCAATTCGCTTACCCGCGACACGCCAGCCGGTGACTTCCGTTTCCCACGAAAACTTCACGCCGAGTTGATCCAATTGCCGCTTCAGCGCCGCCATGAAACGATTGGGCGAGAGGTGACAGTCCTTTGGAAAATAAACGGAGCCGGCGATGTCCATCCGCACGTTCGGCTCCAGCGCGGCGGTTTGTTTCGCGTCGAACACTTCGGCGGGAATGCCCAGCGCCCGCGCTTGTTCCGCCATCTTCGCTTCGTCGTCGAGCGCATGCTGCGTGCGGCACAACATGAGCAAGCCTTTTTGGACGAGTCCGAAATCGTTTTCCGGCAGCCCGGCGAGTTCTTCGAAACACGCGCGGCTCGCGAAACTCAAATCGCGCAGCAGCGGCGCGGATCGGCGGACATGCTCTGGTGTCGCCGCGCGCCAGAACTTGAAGCCCCAATTCAACAAATCCCAATCGAGCCGTGGCTTGATGTAGAACGGTGACTCGGGATGCCACATCCATTTCAGGCCGAGCGCGACCACGCCGGGCGCGGCGAGCGGAGTGAAATGGCTCGGCACGATCATCCCCGCGTTGCCGAACGAGCAGCCATCGCGCTGTTCCGGTTCGCGGTCGATGACCGTGATGCGATGGCCTTTGCGCGCCGCGTAGTAAGCCGTCGAGAGTCCGATGACACCCGCGCCGATGATGAGAATTTGTTTCGCCACGCGACAGAAAATCTCCCAAAACGCTGAATCTATTCCGTAGAGAATGAGTTTGCCCTCACTTTGGTTTTCTCCCTCGGGAAAGGGGAATCACATTTCCCGCGCTTTTGGTTGTCTCATTTGTTATTTGAGGCGAATCACGCAAGAAGATCCATCTTCCGCTTCTATAAACAGGAGTTTCGGCTCCCACAACTCATAGTAAAGAATCCTGCGATCACGCAACACGAGTCCTCCATTTGGCCGGGCGAGAGTGCCAAACGGGAGAGGACGATACCGGGATGCCTGCGCTTTGCCCAGATCTAGGAATTTGAAAAGCATATCAACTTCAACTTTTGGAGGAGGTGGATCCGGAAGACCAAAATCTTGGTTGTCCTGCTTGGCCTGCTCTCTAAGTTTCTGTTTGAACGAATCTTGAAACGCTGAACGATCACGATTGATGTTATTTGTTGAAATAATGCCGACAACGTCCGTTTTTTTTGGAACTATCAGAAGCTTGTTGGTTGGATATTCAAGGGCCGGCGGACAACCGTCCGCTAAACTGACAGTTGCCGTATGACCATCCTTGTTCCATACATCAAGAAAATGTTCGTTCCTCATTTCCCAATAAAAAACTTCCTCCTTTACGGTAAAAACAATTCCTCGTGGACGCGGGATATCTTTAAGCTGTGTGCCGTATCTCAACCAGTCGGTAGAGGGTTCTTCCAGACGACCAAATCTTAGGAATTGCGTTAGGCAGTCTTCCTTCAAGTGATAGCGTGCGACAGGTGGTGTCGATGGCTTATTGCTAGCCTTGTTGATGGGCTCAGGCGGGATGTATGCGTAATACGTCCCGCGATAAGTCCAGTTGGCGAACGCGACGATGTCATCCGCGTGAGGCAAGCTTTCGAGTTTTGGCACCAAAATAGAATCCGCCGAACTCCAAATCGCCATAGCGAATACGCAGCCCGCACAAAGCCCATATCGAAAGGCGGATTGAGCAAGGCGCATTTTTAACGCCGGTAACCTTGGTCGCTTATCAAATGGATTTGTTTGATTGTTCATAGAGTTTTGGATTCAAAGTTCGACATCCTACTCAACTAGAAAATCCATGTCTCGATGCGCTTACCCAGCATCTGTCCACCGAATCAAGGCAAGGCAACATCTGCTCTTACTTCGCCTCTGTCGCACCGGTCGCCAGATAGGCCAGCACTGCCGCGAGATCTTTTTCGCCCATCGCCTCGAACCCGTTGGGCATGATCGACTGGTTCGATGATTCGAGGCTTGCGATGTCTTTGCGCTGAACGGTGTGCTTCAGGCCCGTCAGATCCAGCAGGTCGATGCTCGTCTGCGTTTCGCCGTCAAGGCGGCCGGAAAACGCGTCGCCCGCTTTCGTCGTCAAATTCCACAGCATGTAGTTCGCCTCGACCGAGCGGTTCGGATCGAGAATCTCCGCGAGGATATCCGTCCTCGGCCGCGCGCCGATGCCGGAAAGATCCGGCCCGATGTTTTGCCCAATGCCGTTGAAGCGATGGCAGACGGCGCAGTTCGCAGTGAACACTTCCTTGCCGCGCGCGACATCGCCGTCCTGACTTGCGACTGGTAGAAATTTTTTCACGACGGTTTCGCGATCAGTCGGGATGACGATGCCGCCATTCGCCAGCTTCTGCGCGCGCTCGGCGACAGTCTTGTCGGAATTGTTTCTCAGTGTCTGCCATTGTTCCGGCCCCAGTTCAGTGCGGCGAATGTCAGTGCGCTCGACGGCGTCGAGCAGGGCACTCGACCACTCCGCGCGCCGAAGCAGCGCCCCCACCGCCGTGCGCCGTTGCGCGGGCGAGAAACGTTTCCATTGCGCGAGCAACTCCGTGCTCGTCGCGGCGAGCCGGCTGTCGCCGAGCGCCGCAAGCAAGCCGTTGGCAAACGACGGTGCGACTTGCGTGTTGACCTGCTCCAACACGGCGCGCACAGAGGCGACTTCATCAGCGAGGCGAATCAAATTCTTCGCCGCCGTGACGCGCGCGGAATCGTCGAGCGCTGCGTTGGCGAGTTGTGTGCGCAGGCTTGCGGTCGAGGCCGCGACTTGATCTTTGAAACGATCAAGCAGTCCCCATTTCTGCACGAGCACGAGCAGCTTGTCGCGCGAGATGCCGGGCAACGCCTTCATCACTTCGGCGAGCGTGCCACGATCGTCGTCCGACAACGACGGCTTCGATTTGTCCGGCCAACCTGCGACGAGACCGTCGAGAATCGCGTCGGCCATCAAGTCGGAGCATTTGAGGAGCGAACCGACGGCGCCAATGACCGTGTCCGGCGCGGCGCTTGCGTAATGGCGCGTGACGGTGAAAAGGACTTCGGTCGCGGCCGCCGGAATCGATCCAACGCCTTGCAGTAGCGCGGGGCCGAACCCGGCGAGATGACGCACCGCAGCGGCTGCGAGACCGTCGCGTAGCCAGCGGTCATTGGCATTGCGCGGCTCTGTCAGAGCCAACGCGATGAGGTCGCCGACGCGCTCGTTGGGTTCTTTTGCCTCTGCAAGCACGAGCAACATAGCCAGTCGGACTTGCGCATCGCCGTCAAAAAGTAGTTTGCCGGCGAAAGGCGCGCCGAAGGATGCCATGGCGGAGGAGAACTCCAATGGAAACGCAGCAATCGCCGCGCGACGGACGCTGGCGGAAGGGTGTGTCATCGCGTTTAGAATGGTGTTCTCCAAATCAACATACATCGCATCGCCGCCGAGCAACCCGTGGAGAGTCCACAACGCGTGAGTCGCGCCCACGTTCAACCCCTTTTCATCCACCAAACGATCTCTCACCAACGCGAGAAGGTCCTTCACCACATCTTTCCCGCCGCGCTCGACGAGCAAGCGCTGCGCGTGCATCCGCCAGAGTTGATTGTCCGTTTTCAACGCCGCGACGAGTTCGCCCGGCGAAGCCTGGGCGAGCTTGGGTTGTTTCGTCGGCGTGCCGTCTTTGTGCGTCACGCGATAAATGCGGCCGTGGCGTTTGTCGCGCAATTTGGTTTCGTAAGCGTTGCCTTTGCCGTTCTTGAATCCGACCGGCACTGGATTGTGTTGCACGATGTAGTTGTACCAATCGATCACCCACACCGCGCCGTCGGGACCGACCTCTGCGACGATGGGCGCGGTCCACTCGTCATCACTCGCGAGGAAGCTACCGAGATTCACGGCCTTGTAATCCGAGCCGCTCGTTTCGATGCGGAACCAGCCGACCAAGTGGCCGGTCGGCTCGGCGACGAACGAGATGCCGTTCCAAAATTCCTTCGGGAACGCGCGCGCCGTGTAGAGCGCGTGGCCGGCACCCGCGGTGTATTTGTTGTGCCAGTCCACCTGCCGGACTTTTTCGGTGATGGGATAAAACTGCTGGCTGTCGGCAATCGTTTCCATGCGCGCAGCCGACCAGCCGGAGACAGCTTCATAAAATCGGTTTGGAATCGCCATGTACCAACTCGCGTTGCCGTTGGCGGTCGAGCCGAGAATCGTGCCGTCCTCCGTGATGCCAAGACCCCAAGTGTTGTTGTTGCTCGAACGAACGAACTCGAGTTCCGAACCGTCGGGTTTGAAGCGATACACGCCCATGCCGAACTTGTGATGTTTGCCGCCGACCGTGCCATCGAAGCCGCTGTAGCCGACGGTGCCCCAGATCCAGTTGTCGAGTCCGTAGCGCAGATTGCTCGCGGTGGCGTGCGTGTCGTTTACGCCCCAGCCGCTGAACAGCACGCGGCGTTCGTCCGCGACATCGTCGCCATTCGTGTCCTTGAGGAAAAGCGTGTGGCCGCTTTCGATGACGATGAGGCCGCCGTTCGCAAAGCACAGCGACGTCGGGATGCTCAATTTGTCGGCGAAGATCGTGAACTTGTCGGCGCGACCATCGCCATCGGTGTCTTCGCAAATTTTGATGCGATCGCGGCCCTGACCGGCGGGTTGCAACTCGTTCGGATAATCGACGGTCTCAGCGATCCAGAGACGGCCGCGTTCATCCCATGCGAGCGCGATGGGCTTGGTGATTTGGGGTTCGGCGGCGAACAAGCTAACGCCAAAGCCCGGCTGCAGGACGATGTGCTTCATCGATTCCTCAGGCGAGAGCGGCACTTGCATGGTGCGAATCGGATCGGTTTGCGTGCCCCACCGCGCGCCAGCGACGTAGTTGGGCATGACTTCCGGGGCATTCGTGTAGCTGAATGGCGCGAGGCCGGTTTTGGCTTTCAGCGGGCGAAGGTCATCCGGGCCTGCTAGCACAGTGAAGGCGAACACGAACGACGAAGCGACGAGCGCGGCCAGCGAAAATGATTTGAGGCGATGAATTTTCATTTGATGGCGGCGAGCTTGGACGAACCGGCAGCGAGATTCAAGCTTGCTGCGTGAAATCGATTTCAGGCACGAATGGTCATTGACGTGGCAGTCGAGGTTGCGTTTCCCGCGTCGGGCCGCTAAACATTTCCGCGCCGCCCGTTGATCGTTTCTTGCGAAACGCAGTTGGGCGTCAGTGGGAATTTTTATGTGGCAATTCATCCGGCGCGTGTCGCTCACACAGTGGATTCTGTTTTCGATGGTCGCAGGCGTGGCCATCGGCAGCGCGTTTCCGACCGAGTCCCAGCACCTCAAAATCGTCTCGACGGTTTTTCTCAAGATGATCAAGTGCATCCTGGTGCCGTTGGTTTTCGGCACGCTCGTCGTCGGCATCGCGGCCCACAGCGACGACTTGAAGGCCGTCGGTCGTCTTGCGCTCAAATCCATTTTCTACTTTGAAGTCGTCACCACGCTCGCGCTCGTCATCGGGTTGGTCGCCGTCAACCTCACGCGCCCCGGTGATGGACTCACACTGCCGCCGCCAAGCGCGGGCGGCGACAAAATCACCGCGACGAAAATTACTCTGAGCAGCATTTTCGATCACATCGTGCCGAAAAGTTTTTTTGAAGCCGCCGCCGCCAACGACGTGCTGCAAGTTGTTTTCTTCGCCATCATGTTCGCGGTGGCGCTCGCGCAAACGCCCAAAGGCCCGCGCGAGACGATGCTCGGCTTTTGCGAGGCGTTGACGGAGGTGATGTTCAAGTTCACCGGCCTCGTGATGAAGTTCGCGCCGCTCGGCATCGGCGCGGCCATGGCCGCCACCGTTGGACACAGCGGACTCGGCGTGCTCGTCAACCTCGGCAAGCTCATTCTCACGCTCTATGCTGCCTTGACCGTGTTTTGCGTGTGTGTGCTGTGGCCGGTCGCGATTTGGGCGCGTGTGCCGGTGAAGAAATTTCTCGCGACGCTGCGCGAACCGATTTTGCTCGCGTTCTCGACCACCTCGTCTGACGCCGCGATGCCAGACGCGATGAAACGGCTCATCGGTCTCGGCGTGCCCAAACGCATTGTCTCGTTCGTCATGCCGTTGGGGTATTCGTTCAACCTCGACGGCTCAACGCTGCACCTCGCAGTCGCGTCGATTTTCATCGCGCAAGCGGCGCACAAAGAATTGAGCGTCGGCACGCAAGTGTTGATGATGCTCACGCTGATGCTCACGAGCAAAGGCATGGCGGGCATTCCGCGTGCGTCGCAAGTCATCCTCGCCGGCGCGCTCGTCACGTTTGATTTGCCGCTCGAAGGTGTCGCGCTCATCATCGGCGTGGACGAACTGATGGACATGGCCCGCACGACCGTCAACTTGATCGGCAACTGCCTCGCCACCGCCGTCATGGCGCGCTGGGAAGGGCAATTTCCGCCCGCACCCGCAGCCGCGACAATTCCCGCGGCTGAAACCTCATGAACTCACTTCCCAATTCGGAAATCATCATCGTCGGTGGCGGCGCGATCGGCGTCGGTTGCGCGTACGCGCTCGCGAAGGCGGGCAAGACGGACGTGCTCGTGCTCGAACGCGCGGACGACGTCGGCACGATCACCACGTCGCAAGGCGCTGGACTGTGCGGCCAAGTGCGCGACTCCGCCGAGCGCATCAAACTGGCGATGCACTCGGTCGCGACCTTTCGCGAATTGCAGCGCAGCGAAGTGAAGCCGGACTGGCACGAAGTCGGTTCGCTGCGAATTGCGCTTAGTGAAAAACGCGCCGAAGAATTTCGCCGCCTCAAACAAGCCGCCGATGCGGCGAATCTTGAAGCGCAACTCATCGACAATGCGGAGGCGAAACGCCGCTGGCCGTTGATGAATTTTGCCAACGTCAAATCCGTGCTTTGGTGCCCGAGCGATGGTTACATGACGCCGCGCAACGTCGCCGCCT
>JACPZS010000138.1 GCA_016195385.1 Verrucomicrobiota bacterium | reverse complement strand
GGACGAAAGCTCCAGTCGGAGCAGCCCAGCGGAGTGACTGCCGATCAAAAACCCGCACGGCGCAGCGACCAGAAATGGATTTAGCCATGACCAAAAAACAATTCCGGCAAAATCACCCGGTTTTGCAGCGGCCTGCTAGGAGACGGCGATTTCAATCTTTTTGCCGGCGGAGCCCAGTTTAATGGTTTCGACGAGGGCACGTTCGCATATCAACGGATTACGGGAGACTTTGACATGCAAGTACGCCTCGCGAGCATGGAGGCACTCAGGCCGGAGACTACCGCAGGGCTAATGGTTCGCGAGACTCTTGAAGATTATAGCCGGACTCTGCACATTCTTGCGCACCCTGTGGGTGTCACGCAAGATGGGCGAGTGGGATCGGGAAACTTCTTAACGCTTCAGCGCTCGACGACGGGGGGACAGGATGGCGATCGTTGGGATAGCGGTTACGGCGGCGGGACAGTTTCGCTCCCCCACGCGTGGATGCGTCTCAATCGCAAGTCGCAAACATTCACGGCATACTGGAGCAACGACGGCGTTACTTGGACTCAAATTGGGAGAACAACCGCCAGGCCCGCCTATCCCCAGGAGGTTTTTGTTGGCCTGGCTGTGACTTCGGGCGGGTTGGGCAAAAACGCGCACTTTGAATTCCGCAATTTCCAGAACTTAGTCTCGGGCCTTTTGCCAATCTCTGATGTGACTTTGAACGAGGGGAATTCGGTAACACTTGGTTTTGCCACAGCCGACCCGGATGTTCCGGCGCAGAACTTGACGTTTAGTCTCGATCCCGGTTTTCCCGAAGGCGCGTCGATTAATTCCGTCAATGGTTTGTTCACCTGGACGCCGAACGAACTGCAAGGACCGGGCGTCTATCCGATTACCGTCGTCGTCACCGACAATGGCACGCCGCCGCTCAGTGCTACGAACACGTTCACGATCACCGTCAACGAAGTGAACAGTGCTCCGGTGTTGGCTTCGGTTGGCAATCGAAGCGTCAACGAAGGCAGCGCGCTCAATTTCGTCGTCAGCGCTTCTGATCCAAACGACATTCCACCAAACAACGTGACGTTGAGCCTGGATGGAAAGCCGCCCGGCGCGTCGTTCGACGCGGTCACCGGTGCGTTCTCCTGGACACCCGATGAAACCCAAGGCCCCGGCGCGTATCCAGTTACTTTCACCGTGACCGATGACGGCGTGCCGCCAATGCACGCGAGCGAGACGATCACCATCACGGTTAATAAGACCACTCCGCTCCGAATCGAGAATCTGAGTGTTTCGGTGAGTGACGGGGGCTTCTCTTTCAGTTGGAGCACGCGGGCGGGCAAGACCTACAAAGTGCAATACAAATCCAGTTTGACTGATCCCGCTTGGAGAGATTTGCCGATGACGCCAATCATCTCCGGCTCCACGGCTTCCATAACCGATAAATATGGAGCCAGCCGCGAGCGGTATTATCGTGTTGTCGAAGTGGAATGAGAACGAATTGCGGTTGCCGTGACGGTTCGAGGCTTAACAAGCGACTGGCCGACGTGCGCTGCGTATTACCGACAGCCGCGAGCTTTCTTGAAAAAGCGCTGGTCGAAGCGAAGGCGGCGTAACCTAGGTTCGCACAACCTGGCCGTGAATATTTCAATCGAGCAGTTCGAGTTTGGATTCACCTTTCGAAAGTGCAAAACAGAAAGTCAACTTCTCGCCTTCGCGGCACCAGCTTCCTGGCACTAACTTGAGCGGGTCGGAGATTTCACTCAGCGGCTTTGAGTTCGCTGGCGCGCGAAGACGCGGAGCGGCGTTGGCCGGTGCATTGCACCGCACGGTGAAATCGGGACACGCGAACGGCGCGCGAAATGAAATCGTATTCGCAATTCGCTCGATGCGCGTGAGTTCTTTCGCGGCCCAGTAGCGGGCGACTTCGCTGAGTTTCATCCAAATCAAATGGTCATACTTCGACTTGAGCCGCCGGACGACTTCCTGAAAAATTTTGAAGCCGAGTTCCTGCCCGTTCCAATACACGCCCGTCCAGTGCGCCAGCATCAGCGCCGGTTCACCGCGCGCGATGATGTCCACCATGCGGCCTGATTTCAAATCTTCGGTGATGAATTTGTCCACGCCGCCGGGCGGCGTGTTGTCCCAGCCGCCGGTCCAATCGCCGGTGCAACCAAGGATGCTCACGACGCAGCGCGGGTCGTTTCCATCGAGTCCACTCGCATTCTCGATGCGCGGCGCGACGCTCTCGCTACCTTCGGAATAAAGGTCGCGAAAGTAGTGCGGGATCTCCGCGCCGAATACATCGCGCACCGATTGGAACGAAGCTTGCGCGAGTTGCGGCCGTGCATTCGACCCGAAGCCGCCGGGCGTCGTGATGCCTTCGCATGGCAGCCCGACGTTTTTGAGGATGCGCAGAGCGTAGCTCATGTAGTCGGCGATTTCGTCCGCGCTGCGGCCTCTGGTCCATTCCCAGTTCTCCATGAATTTGAGTGAATGGTCGGTGTGTGGATGGCCGGTCTTGGTGTCGATGACGCGCGTGTGCGTGTTCATTTCGGGATGGATGTCCCAGTTCGGCAGCATCAACGTGCGGACAAGTTCGAGCGAGTCATTCAACTCGCGCTGCGTCCAGCCGGGCAACATGCGGTCGAGCCGGCCCACGCACGCGGGAAACGGCACGATGCTGTATTTGCCTTTGACGCCTTGCCCCGCGCACCACTCACCGAACTTGCGCACGAATGAATCGGGAATTTCCACCGGCCACTCGCGCCAGTTGCGGTGGTAAACGGCCAGCTTGTGATCATTCGCCTCGTCGAACTGCGGCATCGCAAAACGGTTCAAGTTCACCAGGCACGTCGAATCGTCGATGATAAGGCCGACCGGCTGGCGGGCGCGTGGGTTCAACACGCTCACACTCGCATCGCGCGGTGGACGCTCGCCCGCGGTTTGCGCGAGCAGCGGCGCGAATTGCGACGCCGCGCCAGCGACGCCGAGGCCGAGAGTGGTTTGTTTCAAGAAGTCACGACGCGTTTGAATTTTCATAGGCAGTGCGACTATTCAAACTCCAAACTGCTCAATCGCGCAACCATTCATCGAGGTGAGCGCGGACAAATTCGTCGTCATTCAAATGCGGATACGCGCGATAGACGCGATCGATTTCCTCGGACTGGCCAGGCGAGAGAACTTCATTGGGATCGAGCGTGAGCGTATTCGTCAACAAGCCCTGACGGCGCAGCACTTCGTGAATGCCGGGAATGCAACCGGCAAAACCGTTCGCGGCATCAAAAAATGCAGCGTTGCAGTCGGTGATCTGCGCGCCGCGTGTGAGAGCGCTCAACCTAATCGAACCAATGTGCCGCGTCGCGTGACATTGGGCCAGATGCGTGAAAGCCTTGCGCGTCCAACATGCCCAGTGGCCGATCAAACCGCCGACGATGCGCAGGCGAACGTTGCCGCGTGCAGTGGCAAAATCAAACTCCGTGAGCAAATCGCTAACGATGGAATCGTCGTTGCCGGTGTAGAGCGCGATGTCCTCGCGACCCGACTCGGCGACGGCGCGAAGCACATCGAGCGTTTGGTAGCGATTGAACGGCGCGATTTTGATCGCGATGACGTTAGGAATCTCCACAAACTGCCGCCAGAATTTCTGCGAGAGCAAGCGTCCGCCTGCCGCCGGTTGAAGGTAAAATCCGATGAGCGGAATTTCGCGCGCAATGATGAAGCAGTGTTTGATCAGCGCGTCGTCGTTGGCGTCCCGCAGCGCTGCGAGCGAGAGCAAGCCTGCGTGATAACCGAGGCTACGAGCGAGAGCCGCTTCGCCGACGGCTTGCTTCGTCGCGCCGCAAACGCCGGCGATTTTCACCGTGCGAGCGCCGTCGGCAACAAGACGCTGATCTTTGATAATTCCTTTTGAAAAGTCCGAAAGCAGAGCCGTGATCTGTGGTCCGGTGAGGATAGCACGCTTTATTTCATCCGCCGTGAGTTCGAGCACCGGCCGGAAAAGCCCGTGTTTGGGATCGCGAATGGCGAACTGAGTCGTATGCACGCCGACGGCGATGCCGCCCGCGCCAGCCGCCATGTAGTAGCGCGTGAGCGCGCGCTGGCGACGTTCATCCCACCGGCGCTCGTCGGTGAGCGCGAGCGGATGCGCCGGGATCACGAGGCCAGCGCACAGGCGTTCGCGAACCCAAGCGGGCGGCTGAGGAAATTCAGTATTGGCCATCGCGCACTTCGAAATGAGTTGGCCGGCCGAGATTTGCGCCGTCGCGTTTCACCCAGTTCGCGATGAGCGGCAGCATCGTCTCCAAACTCGTCGCCGGTGGGCCAAGCTCGGTGCAGAGGCGTGCGGCGTTGCCGAGAAGCGCCGTCGAAGTTTCGGCTCCAGAAAATTTCACCGGCTGGCCGAGCAATTCGCCCATGCGCGTCGCAACGGAGCGGACGGAGAAAACTTCCGGCCGACACAAATTCCAAACGCTCGGCGGCGAAGCTGTTAGTGCCAGCGAGCGCAAAATCATTTCGTTTGCGTTAGCCTGCCAGATGCAATTGAAGTAACCGTTGGCCAGAGGAACCGTTTCGCCCGCATGCACCATGCGCGCAAGGTCCACAAGCACGCCGTAGCGCAACTCGACGGCATAAAGCAGGCGGAGCAACGCGAGCGGAGTAGAATTTCGTTGCGAGAAAAACTCGAATACGCGCTCGCGCCCGACGGCGGCGTTGGCGTATTCGCCGAGCGGCGTGAGCGGGTCCGTCTCGAGCGAGCCGCCGCGCGCCACCGCCGAGCATGGATACACGTTGCCTGTGGAGAGTGCGACGATGCGGGCGCGCGGATAACGCTCGGCCACGCGCGCGGGCACGATGGTGTTCATCGCCCAGGTCGCGGCGGGATTTTGCGAGGTGCCAAATTTGAGACCAACGAGGTAAATCAAATTCACTGTGTCGGGCAGCGCCTGTACCGCGGCGTTGTCGAGCAAATCGCAGTTCAACGTTTTGACCTCACGCTCTTCGAGCCATCGACGCGCGCGCGAATCGGTGAAGCGACTGACCGCGATCACTTCCAGCGGATGCCCGACGGCCAGTGCCGCGCGGCGCGCCAGCACGGCCAGCGTCGGCCCCATCTTGCCGCCCGCGCCGAGAATAACGAACGGGCTGACGACGGTTTTGATGAAAGATCTCAGTGTCTCGCCTGGACGTGTCAGAGCGTCTTCCAGTTCGGCTTCGGTGTGGATGAGTTCCTGCGAATCGGCGCGCGCTGCGGTGCTCATGAGTGTCGAATCGAAACCCGAACAGTTTGGAGACATCGTTTGAAAGAGTGGCAAGTCACTGGATTCGTCGTTGCGGCTTATGTTCTGGAAATTTATTTCACGACGCGTTTCCAGGCATTGAGCTTGGAATCTGGGCCAAAGGTCAGCCGCAAGTACCAGCTTGGACCGGGGTACGCCACGTAGTCTTCGATCCAGAACGTCGATGGATAGTTTCTGTAAAGTCCGATTCCGGAATGGACGTGGAACGAAGGCTGTGCGTCGCCCCGGACCGTGAGCCACTCCGCCACCGTGGTGCCGTCGGTAAGTTTCGCGGATTTGTCGGGCGGTCCCAACTCGATCACCGCCTGATCGAACGTGAAACTGCCGATGCGGCTGTTCCAATCGACGCGCGGATGGTTCGCGCAACCAGCGATGCAGAAGGTGAAGATCAGGCAGGCGAGCAGCCGGCCAAAACTGCGATGGATCGCGAGCGAATTCATGCAGCCAATTTACCCAGCGGCGTGATGAATGCAATCGCGGGCGAAATGTCGAGTGACGCAGGAACTTGAAAACGTCGGTTCAACCAGAAAGATCCGAGGCACGAAGTTGAATTACATTTCGATCACCACGGATCCAAACCGTTCTTCATGGAGGAAGTTCTTTGGGCCATCCACCAAATGTCGCGGTTGTTGGCGAAATTACCCTGCGGCAAGTTGGACCAATCGGTCGTGCGCTGACTTCCCAGCCTGAGTGTCTGGGGTTCGACCCACTTGTGTAGCTCTGCGTGACCGTCAGCGTAGGAGAGTGCGACCGCGCCGTTATGAAACGCCGCCGGGTAATCCACCCAGCCCTGCGCCTTGGTCAGAGCAAACGAGTCCGGCATCCGAAACCCAAACCCGCCGTCGTTGATGCTCGCCGGGTGCTCATCGAGGAAGACCCACAGTTGCGATGGCGACGGGCTGACCACGTCGGATTCCTTGCCATATACCCGCCAGCGACCGCCGGCGTTGGAGATGGGCGGGTTGACAATTTTGGAGTCCAGCCAGTAACCATCGGTGGCGGATTTTCCATCCGTCCAGGTGCCCACGGCCTGGCTGGCGGAGACGCTGCGGATGCGCTGCACTTTGCCAAATTTGGGACGGACGACCGTGCTCCAATCACTGGGACAATGATAAATTCCGATGTCCTTCGTGTATGGCCCGAGGACGGCGTGCTTGGGATCGAGGAGCGTGGTCGGGTCCCAGTTGGAAGGATTGCTCCCGGTGAAATCCACCGAGTCCTTCACCCAGCCATCGCCACCGTAGGTGTTCATCATGAAGAGCCCGTTGTAATCATCCGCGTAGAGTTGGAAGGCCAGTTGGAGCTGCTTCATGTTGCTCATGCACTTGATGCCGAGCGCCTTGGTTTTCGACTTGGACAACGCCGGCAGCAGCATGCTGGCAAGAATCGCGATGATGGCGATGACGACCAGCAATTCAATGAGCGTGAAACCGGCGCCGTTCGCCGCACGCTCACTTTGAAACGAAGAGGGATTGGTTCGCGTTGCTTTCATGGAGAATGATCTTAACGACAGTTCGTGGTTAATGCAGTTTCGTGTAAACCTTTTGCATCCCTTGTCAAAGCAAATATGCCCGCAAACAAATCGCATGGCGCTGGAATTCTGGTTGTTGACCGGGCGAAATTGAAGCTAGCCTGCGCGCATGACTTGGCGCTCCGTTTTCCAAACGATTCTGTTCTTCTCGGCTGTTCTCGGCGGGCGCTCTCCGGCGGCCGAATTAAAATCGCAAGATTTGTTGCACCAGGCGCGCGCGGCCTTCGAGCGGGGGAAAGGCGGCGAAGCGGTGGCGCTGGCGACCAAGGCCATCGAAGCAGAACCCAAAAACTACCGGGGCTACGTTTTTCGCGCGCAACTCCACGTTGGCTTGAAGCAGCATGTCCAAGCCATCGATGATTTCACGCGCGTCCTCGATCTGGAACCCAAACTTGCCGAGGCTTATCAGCATCGCGGCAGCGAACAATTCAAACTGGGCCACATCAACGAATCGATCGCGGACTTCGACAAATACCTCGAGCTTGTCCCAAGCCAGGCGCCGCAGCACTGGCAGCGCGGCATCTCGCTTTATTACGCGGGACGCTTCGAGGACGGCCGCAAACAATTCGAATCGCACCAGACGGTCAATCCGAGCGACGTCGAAAACGCCGTCTGGCATTTTCTTTGCGTCGCGCGCAGCGCTGGTCTGGACAAGGCGCGGGCGTCGCTCATTCCGATTCAGGGCGACACGCGTGCGCCGATGATGGAAATCCACGCGCTCTTCGCTGGCAAGGCCAAGCCCGAAGACGTCCTGGCGGCGGCGAAGTCCGGCGATCAACGCATCGGCTTCATGGAGCGGAAATTTTTCTACGCGCACCTTTATCTGGGATTGTATTACGAAGCCATCGGCGACGCCAAACTCGCGCGCGAACACATCTTCCAAGCCGCCGAAAAATCCGGGGACAACGATTACATGGGCGACGTCGCGCGCATCCACGCGGAATTGCTGCGCCAGCAGGACAAGCGGTAGGCTGGTGGCCGCATGATTCGTGATTCGGATTTTTGAACGAGTGATTTTATGGCGACAAGAAGAGCACGTTGGTAATCTGAAGATTGTATTCGACGGACGATTTACCTCGACTGGAAAATATGTTGCTGGGCAGAGGACGCTCTCATTTTTATGCCGTTTGCGCGAGCAGACTGGCTTTCGTTTGCCTGTCATCCGTTCTGGCGGCGTTTGCAGAATCTTCCAGTCTGTTGCTTCGGCTGCCTGATCCTACGATCGAATATCAGCATCGCATCTGGAATCGCGAGCAAGGCTTGCCCGACAATGATGTGTGCGCCGTGCTCCAGACGCGGGATGGCTACCTCTGGGCGGCGACTCGTGTCGGACTGGCCCGCTTTGACGGCCGCAGCTTTACGGTTTTCAATCGCGCCAACACACCGGCGATGACGGATGATGATTGTCGGGATCTCATGGAGGATCGGACGGGTACACTCTATGTCACTCCTGTCCCGTTAAGGTTTTCCTGACAACGATTTCAGCCCTGTAAAATCTGGGTTTCCTCGCTGTCTGGGTATTTTTCGATTTCAACTCTGCGACGACTTTCCGAGGGTGTTCCACCGCCAACCGGCGGTTTTCCACCTTATGAACGAAGGTCGCACCGTCTTCGCCCAACTCCTCGACTTCCTGCCCAAATATGAATTCGACAAGTGTGTCGCCCGTTACCACGGCAACTTCCGTGTTCGC
>JACPZS010000137.1 GCA_016195385.1 Verrucomicrobiota bacterium | reverse complement strand
TCCATTTCTTCCTTCAACACACGGAGCACGAGATCCTTCGCCGCGCCCATCTGTTTGGCTTCGACAAGCAGTTGGCGCGCGAGCCGGCGCACCGTCTGTTCCCGTTCCCTTGCCGAGAGGCGCGTCGCTCCGGCGCTTACGAACGCGCCCCGGCCGTGCCGCATTTCCACGACGCCGTCATGCTCCAGTTCGGTGTACGCTTTCACGACGGTGGTGGGATTCACCGCCAGTGTCTGCGCCAGTTCGCGGATGGACGGCAATTGATCCCCCACCCGCAACACGCCCGAGGCGACGTAATAATTTACCTGGTCCATCATCTGCCGGTAAACCGGGATGCCGGAGTGCGCGTCGATTTGAAAGTGCAGTAAGTTCGCCGAGCCCATGTAATTCTGACTGTATGATAACACACATACAGTAAGTGTCAAATCCAATTTCCAGCGCGCCGGGGGCGCCGAATTTTTAGCGCCTGCTTTTCCAATTTGATTGTATGCGGCGCGGCTTTGCCCGTAGGTTGGGCGCGATGTTTGAGGTCTTGTTATTGATTGTTTCCCCGGCTCGCACGTGGGAACGCATCGCCCGCGCCAACCGTGGCGCGCTGACGATTCTTTTCGTTTTCCTTGCCCCGCTCATGCTGCTGACGAGCGCCGCCGAAAGCTACGCGCTGATGCGGCTGGGCTATCAACGCGGCCACTTTGAACAAGTCACGTATGCATCCCAGGATCTGGCCGTGCGGTACGGCGGCACGCAATTAACGGCGGAGTTCGCAGTCGTGCTCTTGGGGGCTTTGCTCATTCAATGGATCGCCGCCAGCACGAATCACCATCGTCCCTATGGCCGGTATTTCATTGTCACTGCTTATGGTATGGGGCCGTTATTTTTGAGCCACCTGCTGGATTGCTTTCCCACGATGAATACCTGGATTTGCTGGGGCATCGGCATCACGCTCTCGGCTTCCGTCCTTTATTCGGCCGTGCCGCAAATCCTTCAACCCGATCAGACCAAAGCTTTCGGGATCTATTTCATGAGTGTGGTCGCCCTCGCGATCCTCAGCGCGCTCGCGCATCTCGTTGTCGTGTCGATATTGACCGGTGGCATCTGGCAATGAACGGATGCGCATCTTTGTCCCACAACAGCGCTGACGGCACCGGCTGGTGATGAACTGGCGGTTGGCTGGGTCAGCTTTGGAGGCGGCCGTCGCGGTTTTTTCGGGGAATTTTTTTTAGCGCGGCCTTGATCACCCAGCGGGAATTCTCCAGCGCCTGCCGAGCCGCCGGTTCACTCGCATTTGTCAGTTCGCGCAAAATGCGAACTGCCCGCTCACGCAATTTTCGGTTCGCCGGATGCACATCCACCATCAAATTGCTGACGACTTTTCCGAGCCGCACCATCGCCAGCGTTGTAAACAGATTCAGCAGCAGTTTTGTCGCGGTGCCGGCTTTCAACCGCGTCGAACCGGTCAGGATTTCCGGGCCGATGTCGGGCGCGATGATCAGGTCTGGCCGATGTTTCGGCGGGACGCCAAGCGTTGGATTAAAACAGAGTAAAATCGTGCGCGCCCGCCGCGCTTTCGCTTCACCCAGTGCGCCCCAAACGAACGGCGTACCCCCACTGGCGGCGATGCCAATCACCACGTCGTGTCTGCCGATGCTGCGAAATTCAATCGCCCGTGCCCCGGCGCTCACGTCGTCCTCTGCGCCTTCGACAGGTGCCCACAGTGCGCGTTGTCCACCGGCGATGATGCCCTGCACCTGCTCCGGCTGCGTGCGAAACGTCGGCGGACACTCGCTGGCATCGAGCACACCGATCCGTCCGCTCGTGCCTGCGCCGACGTAAAACAAACGGCCCCCGGCGCGCAAAGCACGAACGATCCAATCCACGACGCGTGCAATTTTGTTTCGCTCGGCGAGAATTTTGCCGGGAAGTCTTGCCTCCTCGCTCAACATCAACTCGATGGCCGCGTTTACGGAAAGTTTATCCAAATTCATTGAACGCGGATGGCGCTGTTCCGTGGGTGAAAGCGAAGCCGTCAAAGGAACAAAGATTTCAGGACGACGCTTTTCTGCCGGCGACATCATGTCAGTGCTTTCGCGAAGGCGCGGCGTTCGCTGACGCGAAGCGAATTCCGCGCGCGCCAGTTCCACCGCGCCCCAGACGCTTTCGCGTTTCAACTGGCGTGCCACGGCCGCAGGCCAGAGTTTGCGTAATTCTGTTTTCACGCTTTGCGCGAAGCGGGGCTGCCGCAGCAAAACTCCACCGGCGAATATGAACTCAACTCGCTGACTCGCCTTCGCGACGCGTCGCGCGCAACTCGCGGCGTCCTTCGCCAGGCTGTGCGCCGCCCCTTTCAAAATATCACTCGCGATTCGATCCCGTTCCGCCACCGCCGCGAACACTGCGGGTGCCAGGGCGGCGATTTCGGTTTTGCTGGCGCGTTGCACCCAGCCGATCAAATCGTTCGGCTCGTTCAATTGCAGTGCGCGCAAAATTCGTTGACCGAGCGCCGACCATTCGTCGTCGCGATCCAAATAGAAAACCACCGCCTTGAGCGCGCGGAGGCCGATTTCGAAACCGCTGCCTTTGTCACCGAGGATGTGACCCCAACCGCCGATTTTTGCCGTTTGGCCCGTTGTAGATTGGCCGAAGCAACATGAGCCGGTGCCACTCAATACGAGCACGCGCGCGCGAACGTTGGCGCGCGTTTTTTCCGCGGCGGCCAGTCCCACTTCGAGATCGTGACCTGTCCAGCAGGGAACGCGCGGCCACAATTTACCGGCGCAGCGAAGAATCCGTGCGAGATCATCCGATGTTCGCGCGCCCGCCATGCCAATCCCGAGCGCATCTGGACACGGCAGCGCGCGGCGAAACTGACGAAAGTGGCGAAGCAGTTGAGTGTCGGAAACCAGCCGCAGATTGGCCGGCCCGCCTTCGATGCGTTGAATGGTCTGCGTCCCGCGCGCCAACAGAGCCACGGTGCGCGTACCGCCGCATTCAATTCCGAGGACGAGCGGTTCGTTCCGCGACGCAGCTTGCTGGTTCATGTTGAGTGATGATTTTCCGCAACGCGCACGATTGGAAAGCCAGAAAGCAGTGAAGAGAAAAACGCCACAGCCGGTTTGCGGCGGCGATTCCAGTCGCGCTGGCCAGTCGATTCTTCCGGATTTTCATACGGAAAAACATTTGCGATCGCGGGGAATTTTATGGCCCTTCGGGCGTCTCCGCTGACATGAGATCGTCGAAAAGTTCCGCCGCTGCGCGGGAATCTCTCTTTTTATCTTATGGCCGATGAGTTAGCATTTGTCCCCGTGAGCCATGAACCTGTGCCAGTTGGTGACCGGCCGACACCCGAACCGTCGGCGCCGGGAGCCACGCTCTCCGACCCGGAGCGCTGGGTCGATGAACACGGCGACTACCTGTTCAAATACGCGTTGATCCGGTTGCGCGACGCGACAAAGGCCGAGGACATGGTGCAGGAAACGTTTGTCGCGGCGTTGAAGGGTGGCAAAAATTTCCAAGGCCGCAGCGCGGAGAAAAGCTGGCTCGTGGGCATCCTCAAACACAAAATTCTGGACCACTATCGCAAGGCCAGCCGCGAGACTTCGTTCACGGACGTGGAATTTTTCAAGGACGGCGAAAGCGAGCCGTTCGAGGAAAGCGGCATGTTCCAGAACTGTTGGAATCATGATCGCGGCCCGAGCGAATGGACCGAACCCGGCGCGGCGCTGGACGCCGAAGAGTTTTGGAAAGTTTTTGAAAACTGCACGCAAAAACTGCCCCGCAACGTCGCGCGTGTTTTCACGCTGCGCGAACTGGACGACGTGGCGAGTGACGCGATTTGCGAGCAACTGAGCATCTCGCCCAACAATCTCTGGGTAATGCTGCATCGCGCGCGGGCGGCGTTGCGTCGCTGTCTGGAGCTGAATTGGTTTTCCCGAACGACCACGCCACAACATTGACGCCATGTTCAACCGAATCAAAACTTGGACGGTCTGGTGCATCAAAGAAGCCACCGGCTCGTGTGCGGAGGTCACCCGGCTGTTGTCGCAGGGGATGGACCAGCCCTTGCCGTGGCACGTCCGTTGCAAAATCCGCGTCCATTTTCTGATCTGCGACCTGTGCCAGCGTTATGGCCGGCAGATCCGGTTTTTGCGCGAGGCCATGCGGAAATATCCAGAACGACTGGAAAATTCTTCCGATGGAAACTCGCCAGCCGTGGCTTCTCCGCGAGCTTTGTCTCCCGAAACCAAGGAGCGTCTCAAGCAAAAGTTGCGCGAGCAGACCAACTAGCGGGCATTCTCGCGAGCGGTTCGTTCCGCAAGCAGGTTTTCAATTTTTGCCGATAGATCTTCGCGTGCATTGAGGTCACGCAGCCGGCCTTGCGCATCAATCAACCACATCACGGGCAGGCTG
>JACPZS010000136.1 GCA_016195385.1 Verrucomicrobiota bacterium | reverse complement strand
AGGGAAATGACTTCGCGGGTCATGATGGCGGTGCCGATGCAGTGCCGCCAGAATTCGCGCCAAGCGAAGGGGGCTTTGCCGGCGAGCTTTTGGAAATCCTCGATGATGGGCGTGACCATCGCCAGTTGGCGGATCTGCCGCACGCCAAGATAGAAGACGGCTTCTTCGATGCTGTTGACCGGCGTGGTGAGGCCAAAGTAAACCGAGTTCACCAGACGGAGCAGCCGCGCGGTGAGGCTGGGATCGCGGCGAATCACTTCGGCGATTTGCGACATGTAGCGGCGATCCGAAGAGAGCAGCTCACGCAGGGCGGCGTTGATTGTGCTCAATGAGGGCAAGCGTGCGCAGCCTTTGACGCGCAACTCAACCTGGCTGCGAGCGAGGGGCGAGAGTTTGGGTGGCAAAGTCATTACATCCATAACACAAATCCACGAATTCTGGCTTTGTTATCGGCGGGTGAAAGGGAAGGTTGATCGACATTTGCAGAAATTTTTTTGAAAGGCTCAAGTTTGCGAAATTAGTTGCCGACTAAAGGGACAGCATGATTGAGGATCTAACTGACTCGCTCAGTGTCGCCGCGAAGGAAGTTTCCACGACGATGCTGGAGTGGTCTTGTCCTGATTTGGTGGACAGGCGCTGGATGAGTGTGTGAGTCCCTGCCTTACCTATGCGCCACTGGGCCTATTTACTTGGCGGGTGCTGTTGGTTGTGCGCGGGAGGGGCTGCGGATTGCGGGTATTTGCCGACGATCGGTCCTTCTCCCGTGCGTTTCCTTATGCCCGGTCCGCCGGTGCCTGCGGTTGAGTTGCCGCCTCTGCGGACGATAGCCACCGAGGTGGTCGGAGATACGAATTCTTCAACAGCATCTGTGTCACCACCCGCAGCGGTTGAGCCGGAGCTAGACTTGCCGGAGTCGGAAATCGAGCCGGAACCAGACCGTCCCCTCGTTGTGGAAAAACCTCCAATACCGACACCGCCCACGCCCGGTTCCACCAATTCGTTCGTGCCGATGTTGGATGAACCATTGACTACCGGTTATGGAAAGCAAAACACCGTCGCAGTCTTGGATTCTTTGGTCAGTCTTTTCAAACAGCATCCCGGCGGGACCAATCGGCTGGATCCAGCTTTGGTGCTGCCCGTCCAGTTGCTGCCGGTCCCAAGTTCGAAACCGCCATCCAGCAGCGCGATTTACTCCAACCCTTAACCGCAGTTAACTGCCAAACTGATGAACCCGCTTCGCAATTTCGTTGAAGAGCGCCACCAGCGTTGCGGCCAGGGGCTGGCTGGTTTCGGCCTGGTAATTCTAGTGCTGGCGCTGACCGGATTCGCTGCTGCTTCAATTGGCGCGGTAGAGTCGCAGCCAGGCCCGCTGGCTTACGTGCCGGGCGATGCCGTGATTGAGGAGCACGCGGTGAGTGGAATCGCCGGCGAGGAGTCTTGGACTCCAGTGCCATTGGCTCCGCCAGCGGACGAAACATCGCGACGCCAGGCAGAGTCCACGACTTTGGAGCACTCGCGCGAAGTTCGTCGAATTGAGGGCAAGCCCGTCGAAGCGCACGTTGCCCAGCCACCGCAACACGCGCAGGCCAAGCAGACCGAGCCTGAAAAGATTTCTGACGTAGCACTGCCAGTTCAGAATGGGACCGCGACTGCTTCCAATTTGCGGCACAGGAACTCGGCGGCGCACGATTCAAGCTCCACGAATTCTACGGAAGTCGAAGAACTCAACTCGGCCTTGCGCGAGGCGCCGCCGCTGTCGGCGAATTCGTCTTTGGTCGATACTGCTGCGGCGGCCGCCCGCGAAGGGCGGCTTCGCCAGTGGCAATTTACGATTGACATGGCCCGGCGATTTCGAAAGGAAAATGATTTCGAACAGGCGAGAAAATGTTTGGAATCAGTGGTGGATTCGGTGGCGCCCGAGGAATTGCGCCGCGTTGCTTTTCTGGAACTGGCCTTCGTCGCGCAGCAGAGTAAACAGTACCTGGAGGCGCAGAAGATTTTTTCCAAATACATTCAAAAGTATCCGGACGATCCCGGCGTGCCTGAATTGATCTTGCGTCAGGGGTTGCTTTATCGAGACATGGGAGTTTACGACATGGCACTCTCCAAATTTTTTGCCGTGCTGTCCGCAGCCTTGAAGATCAAAAATGATCGGCTGGACTACTATCAGTCGCTGGTTCTGCTGGCCCAGAGGCAAATCGCCGACACGTATTACCTCCAGGGGAATTATGACGAAGCGGCCAAGAAATATGGGGCCTTGCTGGCGCAGGATACGCCGAATCTGCGGCGGGATGAAATCCACGCAAAACTGATCTATTGCCAGTCTGCTGCGGGCCGCGCGCCGGAGGCAGCGGCTCAAGCCGAGCAATTTCTCGAGCGTTTTCCGGATTCGGAGGAGGTGCCGGAAATGCGGTTCCACTTGGCCAGCGCTTACAAGAAGATGAACCGTCAGCACGCGGCGCTGGAGCAGGTGCTGGCGCTGCTCAAATCGCAGAAACCTATGGCCGGAAAAAATCCCGAAAACTGGCGCACCTGGCAGCAGCGGACTGGCAATCAGATCGCCAGCCAGTTGTTCACGGATGGCAATTATGTTGACGCGCTGACCGTGTATCAAACACTGGCGCAAATCGAAGCCTCGCCGCGCTGGCAATTTCCGGTCCTTTATCAGGTCGGCCTGATCTTCGAGCGGCTCCAACTGCCGGAGAAAGCGAGCGAAATTTATGCGGGAATCATTGCGCGCGAGAAGGAATTAACCGGTGCAAACGACACACCGGGGTTGCGGGCGACGTTTGAAATGGCCAAGTGGCGAAGAAATTTCATCGACTGGGAAAGCAAAGCGGAAAGCGCGAACCTCAAGATCCGTCCGGGAAAATTCCCGCCGATTGCCAACGCCTCAAGTCCATGAATCTCGCAGTCGATATGCTGAATGATCTCCGTCAACATCTGGCATTGGCGGAGGAGATTTTGAGCGCGTTTGAAAATGAAAGCCAGAAGTTGCGCCAGGCTGGTGAGCGCGATCACGCGGAATGCGTCCAGTTCCGGCAGGGGCTGCTGCCGCGTTTGAACGCTTCGCTCGACAAACTGAAGCGGCACCGCCTAAGCTGGCAGCAGTTGTCAACGGGCGCACGGGCGCACTGCCCGGAAGCCGCCCGGTTGTTGCGGCAGAATCAGGATGTGATCATGAAGACAATTGTGTTGGACCGGGAAAACGAACAAGCGCTGCTGCGGCGCGGGTTAGTGCCGCCGGGGCATCTGCCACCCGTAAATCGCCAGAGGCCGCATTTCGTCGCTGACATGTACCGACGCCAGTCGCGCGGCTAAATTTCCACCCGACCAACGTATCAACCTCAACTGCTTTCCATGCCGATCGAAAAAATTCTCATCCTCGAAGACG
The DNA here is from genome assembly GCA_016195385.1 of Verrucomicrobiota bacterium. Taxonomy (GTDB): domain Bacteria; phylum Verrucomicrobiota; class Verrucomicrobiia; order Limisphaerales; family JACPZS01; genus JACPZS01. The sequence continues at coordinate 21,359 of JACPZS010000136.1, read as the reverse complement.
ATCTGATTGTCCGCAAGCACCTCGAACAGCAGTTGCGGCATCGTCGCTACGATGTGGCGTCGGCGCCGACGCTCGGTGCCGCGCAGGAGTATCTCGCCAAGGATAGCTTTGACTTGCTGATTGCGGATGTGCGTCTGCCTGACGGCGAAAGCACGGAATTGCTCCGCGAATTGCAAACCCGTCCCTCCCGGCCGCTGGTCGTGATGATCTCGGGCTTTGGCACGGTCGAGTCGGCTGTGGAATGTATGCGCTGCGGCGCGTTTGATTATCTCATCAAGCCTTTCTCGGCGGAGCAGTTGGAGATGACCCTCAAGAAGGCTGAGGAATTCACGCAGTTGATGAAGGTCAACCAGTATCTCAGCCACGATGAAGACAGCGAGTCTGGCTATGAGTTGCTCGGCCGCGCGCCCGTCATGGAGCAATTGCGGGAACTTATTCGTAAAGTCGCGCGCACGCAGGCGACCGTTTTGATTCAGGGCGAAAGCGGTACCGGCAAGGAACTTGTGGCGCGCGCGCTTTACCGCGGCAGCCCGCGCTCCCACGCGCCCTTCATCAAAGTGAATTGCGCGGCGATTCCGGAAAATCTGATCGAAAGCGAATTCTTCGGCCACGAGCGCGGGGCGTTCACGGGCGCGTTGAACAAGCGCGAAGGCCGGTTTGAACTGGCGCATGGCGGCACGATTTTGCTGGACGAAGTGAGCGAGATTTCGCCGACGGTGCAGGCCAAACTGCTCCGGGTCCTGCAAGAGCGCGAGCTGGAGCGGGTGGGCGGCGGCCGGACGATTAAGGTCGATGTGCGCGTGATTGCCACGACGAACCGTCACCTTGAGGAGAGCGTCGCGCGAAAGGATTTTCGCCAGGATCTTTTCTTCCGGCTCAACGTGGTGCCGATTCGCATCGCGCCGCTGCGCGAGCGGTGCGAGGACATTCCCTTGCTGGCGGAGCAATTCCTGCAACGCTTTGCGCGCAAGCACGGCGTGCATGTGCATGGGTTCAAGCCCAACTGTTTGAAGGCGCTGCAGACGCATCCATGGCCCGGCAATGTTCGTGAATTGCAGAACGTGATCGAGCGCGCCGTGATTCTTTGTCCCGATGGCGAGAGTTTGAAAGTCGAGGATTTGGGCCTGACCAAGCCGTTCCGCATGGGATCGGTAGGCGACGATCCCGGCATGGAAGGCTCGCGTTTGAGCACGATGGCTGAGTTGGAGCGCAAGCACATTATGCGAGCGCTCCAGGTGAGCGCAGGAAATCGAACCCATGCGGCGAAGGTGCTCGACATCAGTGTCCGCACACTGCGCAAAAAGTTGAGCGACTACGCGCTCGAGGAACGCTCCGAAGGCGCGGAGGCTGAACTCGCGGAAAACGAGGTAGTCAATCAGGAAGCGTGATTTGACAGCCGACGCAGGCTTTTTCTCCAGTTGTTCCGTTGAGTTCTAGTGTCCGTCGTGCCGGCTAATGCAGCGATTGGCCGCCTTGCTGAATTTTCTTGGTGTTTCCCTTTTCTGGATTCTGTCTTGGTGACTTGGGCATTGGTTGACCAATCGTTCACTACTCAACCGGGACTTCCTTGCCGCCTTTCGGCAGCTTTCACCGGCAAGTTCTGCCCATATTGAAGGCCGCACACCGCCGTTTCTTCGAGATTCCTTGGTTTTCATTTCGTGGCATATCGGTTGCTAAGATCGAGTTGAACTTGACGGCTTATGATTAACGCTTTGTTCAGTGCGCCCAACTACATGGCGACCAAGAAGTTGCTCGACGCCACCGTCCTCCGCCAGGAAGCGATTGCGAGCAATCTCGGTCACATCGAGATGCCGAACTACAAGCGGGTGGACGTGGCTCCCTCTTTCAACACGGAACTGCGCCAGGCACTCACGGGCAAGGACGCAAACCGGATTAGCCAGCTCCAGCCAAAGCTGGCCGTCGATGCCACCGCGGTGTCGGCCAACCGCGACGGCAACACGGTGCAATTGGAACAAGAGCTTCTCCTCGAGAATCAGAATTTCGTCGCGCACGCGCTAGAGACACAAATGATTTCCGGTTCCCTGCTTCGGTTGAAAATGGCCATCACCGGTCGGCCGGCCTAATCTCAAACCATGATTAACATCCTGACAGGAATTTCCAACACCGCTGCCGCGCTGACGGCGGAGCGCACCCGCATGGAGGTCACTTCGCAAAACATCGCCAATGCCAACACCACGCGTGGTCTGGACGGCAAGCCGTATCAGCGGCAGCACGTGGTCTTTCAGGCGCACTTGGACAGCCTGAGCGCCGGACTCGCTGGCGCGGACACGTCGCTGTCCGCGATGGATGTCGCCCGCGTGGAAAAAGATCACCGTCCGCCCCGCCTCGTCCGCATGCCCGGCCATCCGGATGCCGACGCAAATGGGATGGTGGCCGTGCCGGACATCAACATCCACGAAGAATGGGCGGATTACATCTCGGCCTCGCGCGCATTTGAGGCGAATCTCGCCGTCGTGAAAAACGCCCGCGCGATGGCGATGCAAACCTTGTCGATCGGCAAGGCGTAATCCGAACTCCGCCATGCCATTAAATGAATCCTCTCACCGCCATTCGCTCGTGGACGCCGCCGGAACTCAACGCGGCGGCGATTCCCAATGGCGTTCTGAATGGCAGCGGAGCGAACGTCCTGCCGCAAGTGAACATCCCGCCGCAGGAACTCCAGGCGCTGAAGCCGATGGAATTGAATTCCGTTACGCGCGGGAGCACGGCGGATGGTTCACTCGGTCAGATGTTCGGTCAGTTGCTCACCGATGTCGTCGCCAAACAAAATGAAGCCGGGCGGACGGTCAGTGGCGTGCTCTCTTCGCAGGGCGTTCCACTGCATCAAGCCATGATTGCGATGCAGGAAGCCAACATTTCATTTCAGCTCATGCTCGAAGTCCGCAACAAACTTTTGGAATCCTATCAGGAACTCATGCGAATGCAGATTTGAGGTCATGTCGTGCCGCCTTAATGGATCTCGCCAGGGAAATTTTCATTCATTCCGCCGAATGGGCAGGGCGCGGAAAAGTTCGGAAACCACCGCTGGTTTGCAGGGCGAAGTGTCGTCGTCGCGCGGGGCGGTTTCGTTGGTCGCTTGGAATAGTTTGTCATGAATTTGAACATTGCCCAACTCGGACGCCAGTTGCTGGCGATCTGGAAACAACTCGGTTTGAACCAGCGCTTGAGCGTCGTGCTCACCGGGCTGGCGGTCGTCGTCGGTCTGGCCGGCCTGGCCTTTTTTTCCAGCCGCGTCGATTACGCGCTGCTCTACGGCAATCTGGATGACGCCAGCGCCGGCAAGGTGATCGCCGCATTGGATAATGCCAAAGTGCCCTACAAGCTCAAAGGCGCCCGTTCAGTGTTCGTGCCCGCCGACAAGGTGGATCAGATGCGCATCCAACTCGCGCCGGAAGTGAAGCACGGCGACGTGGGTTTCGAGATTTTTGACAAGAACAACTTCGGCATTTCTGATTTTGCCCAACGCGTAAATTTCCTGCGCGCCACCAAAGGCGAACTCGAACGGACCATCAGCCACATTGATGATGTCGAGTCCGCGCGGGTGACACTTTACGTTCCGGAAAACCGCCTGCTGGTGGACAGCCGCCGGCAACCCACCGCCGCTGTGCTCGTCAAACTCAAGGGCAACGCGCAACTCACGCCGGAGACTGTCAAAACCATTCGCTACCTGGTGGCGAGCGCGGTTGAAGGATTGCAGGCCACGCAGATCAGCGTAGCCGATACGCACGGCAATAATTTTGCGGAGCCGACCGACAACGATTCCCTGACCGGCACTTCCAACAACCAGCTGGCGTTGCGGCAAAAGACCGAACAACTCTTTGCCAAAAAAGCCGAAGGGATGCTCGATCAAGTTTTAGGCCCGGGACAATCAGTCGTGCGCGTGGCCGTCGAATTGGACACCGAGACGCAAACGACCGCGAAGGAGGAATATGGCGAGGGAGTGCCTCGCACCAAAACCAAGAAGACGGACACGAACAACTCCACCACGGGCAGCCCTGGCACCGCAACCGGAGCCAGCACCAATACCGGCGCGGACACCAACAACGCCGCCGCCACTCCCACCACTGTGAGTCAGCAGAATACCACGACCGAAACCACCGAATTCGACGTGGCCAAAACCACGAGCAATCTGGTCAAGGGCGTTGGCGGTCTCAAGCGCATTTCCGCAGCGGTGGTCATTGCGGCCCGGCTGGAGGGCGCGGGCAAGGAGCGCAAAGTGGTTCCGCGCACGCCCGAAGAAGTCGAGAAATTGCGCCGTATTGTCCAGAGCGCGCTGGGCATTCAAACGAATACCGAGCGCAAAGATGAAATCACGCTCGAGGAAATACCGTTCAACGATCAGTTCGCCACGGAGTTGACCCAGAAGATGGAGAAACAGGAGAAGAAAGATTTCTGGATGGAACTCGTGCGCCAGATGATTTTCCCGGCGCTCGCCCTGGCAGTCCTCGCCGCGTTCTGGCGCGCGTTCAAGCGCACTCCGGCGGAGAACATTCCCATTGGTATTCCCATCGGCACCCTGGCCGTGGACGTCGCCGCCAACGGGAATGGTAGCGGCAACGGCCACGGCGTGCCGGATTGGCGCAAACCCCAGCCGCCTGGCGTGGTGACAGTCGAAGTGTTGAATCAACTCGTGCGCGACAATCCCGGCAACATGACGCAGGCGATTCGCTCGTGGCTTACCCGTGGCAACAACAAGAACTAACTTATGGCTTCCCGACCCGAAACTGCGGAACCCGCGCTGACGGATGTTTCCAAGTTAACCAAAGTGCAGAAGCTGGCGGCGCTGCTCGTCATCCTCGGTCCGGATAGCGCGGCGCAAATCGTCAAGAATCTGGAGGAGTACGAGCTGGAGGCGATTTCATCCGAAATGTCGAAGTTTTCGATGATCACGCAGGAGATGCAGGCGGAGATTCTGCGCGAGTTTTCCGAAGTCGCTGTCGATGCGGGCACCTCGATCCTGGGCGGCGTCCGTTACACGCAAAATGTTTTGGAAAAGGCCGTCGGCTTGTTCAAGGCCTCCGACATCATCAGCCGCGTTTCGCCGACGCGCGCGCCGGTGCCGGCGATGCAGCAGATCATCGAGATGGACGCGCGGCAGATTTGTAACTTGATCCGCCACGAACAGGCGCAGACGATCGCGCTCCTCACCAGTTATCTCGCGCCGGACAAGGCTTCGCAACTGCTGGCTTTGCTGGGAACGGAACTGCGCGAGCAAGTCGTGGAGCGGCTGGCGAGTCTCGCGCCCACGCCCATCGAAGTCGTCGAGAAAGTCGTGGAGGTGCTCAACTTGAAAATCGGCGGCAAACAAACCCGCGCACTCAACCAGACCGGCGGGATCAAGATGGCCGCGCAGGTGCTCAACGCGATGGATAAAAACATCAGCAAGTCGATCCTGATCGCGTTGGAAGAGCGCAATCCCGAACTTGGCGCCGCCGTGCGGCACAAGATGTTTACCTTCGAGGATTTGGTGAACATCGAAGTCAGCGGCCTGCAGAAAATCCTGCGGGAAGTCGATATGCGCGACTTGGCGGTCTCGCTCAAGACCGCCAGCGAGAAGCTCAAGCGCACTCTGCTGGGCTGCATCTCCAAGCGCGCGGCCGAAACGGTCAACGAGGAAATCAGCTTCATGGGGCCGCTCAAGTTAAAGGAAATCGAAACGGCGCAGATGCGGATCATCGAAGTCGTCCGCCGGCTCGAAAGCGAAGGCGAAATTGAATTGGGCGACGGCAATGAGTCTCGTCATGAACAAGCGGTTTCCTGAAAAAATCCGATTGTCCGCGCCGCTCCGCAACGTCCGGCTCCGGCCGGCCCCGTGCGGGGACGAGGACGCGCAGCGCGCGCGCGAGCAGGAATGCTACGAGCGCGGCCGGCATGACGGGGAGCGGACGTTGAGCGAGCAGTTGTTGCAGCAGCGCAATGAACTGCTGGAGCTGCAACAGGGCGTCTTCGAGTCGTTGCGCCAGGCGATGCCGCAACTCATCCGCGAGTGCGAGCAGGCGCTGGTCGCACTCTCGTTGGAGGCGGCGTCCAAGCTCGTGGCCGGTCTGCCGGTTTCGGGCGAGATGGTCGAAGCGGCGATTCGCGACGCACTGACCCAGGTGGAGCAATCCTCCGAATTCACGGTGCTGTTGCACGCGGACGATTTGACTCTGTTGCAAAAAATCAATTCTCCACTTGTCTCGCTGGCGGATGGCGTGGAGCGAATTCGGTTTCGCAGTTCGCGGGAAGTGACGCGCGGCGGCTGCCTGGTGCAGACCAAGTTCGGCCATATCGACGGCCGGCGCGAAGCGAAGCTGGAAGCGTTGCAAAAATCCCTGTTGTCATGATCGCGACCAATCCAGTTCTGCCAGGCGGCACCAATCGAATGGATCATCTGCTGAACCGGGCGCGGCAGACGAAAGTTTTGGAGAGCCGGGGCCGGGTGGTTCAATTGATCGGCCTGGTGATCGAGTCCGAAGGCCCGCTGGCGGCGATGGGCGAAGTTTGCCGCATCGAGTCCGCCCGCCACGACGGCACGACGCTCGCGGAAGTCGTCGGCTTTCGAAATCATCATCTGCTCCTGATGCCGCTGGGCGAGGTGCATGGCATCCATCCCGGCAGCGAAGTCATCGCAATGGGCGGGCCGTTGCGAGTGCCCGTGGGCGATTCACTGCGTGGCCGCGTTATCGACGGTCTGGGCAATCCGCTCGATGGGCTGGGGCCGATCCTCGCCGAACAGCAGCAGGGCTTGAATTTGTTGCCGCCGCATCCGCTCAAACGCCAGCGCATCACCCAATCGTTTCAAACCAGCATCAAGGCCATCGACACGTTTGTGCCGTGTGGGCGCGGGCAACGGCTGGGAATTTTTGCCGGCAGCGGCGTCGGCAAATCAACGCTGCTGGGCATGATGGCGAGCCGCGCGGAGGCGGACGTGAACGTGATTGCGCTCATCGGCGAACGCGGGCGGGAAGTGCGCGAGTTTTTGGAAAAAGATTTGGATGAGGCCGGCCGCCGCAAATCTGTCGTAGTCGTGGCCACCTCCAATGAACCGGCGCTGGCGCGTCTGAAAGGCGCGTTTCTGGCGATGGCGATTGCGGAGCATTTCCGCGACGAAGGGCAAAATGTTTTGCTGATGATGGATTCGGTGACGCGGTTCGCGATGGCGCAGCGCGAAATCGGCCTGGCGGTCGGCGAGCCGCCGGCGACGCGCGGTTATCCGCCGTCGGTTTTTTCACTGCTGCCGCAATTGCTGGAGCGCGCGGGTTGCGGCGAGCGCGGCTCGATGACCGGGTTGTTCACGGTGTTGGTGGAGGCCGATGACATGAACGATCCGATTGCCGACTCCGTCCGCTCGATCCTCGATGGACATCTCGTGCTGACGCGCGAACTGGCGACGCAGAATCATTATCCAGCCATCGACGTGCTTGAGAGCGTCAGCCGGTTGGCCCGCGATCTTTTGCCCGGCGAACAGACGGAGTTGGCGGCGCAAGCGCGGGAACACCTGGCCACGTATCGCAAAAACCAGGACTTGATCAACATCGGTGCTTATCCAGCGGGCAGCAACGCGGGCATCGACCGGGCGATCCGGTTGCGCGAACCACTCGAAAGTTTTTTGCGGCAACCAATTGATGCCGGCGTCCCTACGGCGGAGAGCTGGGCGATGTTGAAAAATATTTTGACGGCCCCGGAGGTCGCGACGCCACGGGCTTCGACCGCAAAATGACGCGCTCCACTGTGAAAAGAATCCACCGATGAAAGCATTCAAGTATTCACTGCAAGCGTTGCGCACGCTGCGCCAGCGACAGGAGCAAGGCGCGTTACAGAAATACGCCCAAGCAAACCAACATCGTCTGTCCGTGGAGGCGCGACTTCATTCGATTCAAGGCGAGTTGGACGCGGCGCGCGCGACGATGCACGGCCGCATTCTCGCGGGCACCACGATTTTGCAGATCTCCCAACTCCAGGCGTATTGCCAGGCGGTGGCGCAGCGCGCGCAGCAATGCACGGTAGAGTTGCGCGCGGCGGAACGGATCGTGGAAACGACGTGGCGGCAGTTGGTGGCGGCGCGGCGCGATCTCGAGGTCGTTGAACAGCACCACCAAAAACAGCGGCAGCGGCACGAGCGGGAACTCGAGAAGGCTGAACAAAAACGGCTGGATGAAATCACGACGCGCGGCGGTCCCTTCGCGACGCTGAACGTGGCTCCGGCCGGCCATCTATGGAATTGATATGAAACTATTGCAATCGACCTGGGTCGTGGCGCTGCTGGGCTGCGTCGCGTTTTTGGCCACGATGTACGCGGTGTTCCCGAAGGCGGGAGTGCTGCCACCGCAGCAACACACCGTCGCGCAGGAAGCGGAACCGATCGACAAGGAGGCATTTTCGCTCCAGGGCCACAATCCCGAAGTGGATCAACTGATCGCAGAATTGAAATCGAGCCGGACAGAATTGGCCGAGCGCGAGAAGCGGCTCAAAGAGCTTGAGGAACGGCTGCGCGGCGAGCGCGGCGAATTCAGCGATGCCACTCAACGCGTTTTCCAGCTGCAGAAACAGGTGGACCAATCGGTCGTCGAGTTTGAAAAATCCATCGTGCGCGTGCAGGAAGAGGAGACGGCGAATTTAAAAAAACTGGCGAAAATGTACGCCAGCATGTCCATCGAAAGCGCGACGACGATCTTGAAAGAGATGACGGATGATCAGCTGGCCAAGCTGCTGGCCTTCATGAAGGAAAGCGATGTCGTGGCCATCCTGGAGAATTTTGCGAAAGGGGGAAAAGACGACGTCAAGCGCGTCGTGCAACTTTCCGAGAAAATGCGGGTGACTGTCACTCGCGCTCCGGGAGAGAAAGGGAAAACGCCGTGATCGCCGGAGCGGAAACCATTGCGGCCGTTGGGCTGGTGCCGGAATCGACCGCGCCCGGCGACGGATTAACGTGCGACGCGGCGTGCGGCGTCGCGAGTTTCGAGAGCGTGATGCGCGGCGTGACCGGCATGGCAAAAGCCAAAAGCGGTAGCGGCGAACGCGCGCCGAAGGCGAAGCCATCAGGCAATCGTGACGCTCAACCAACGAACAACGAACCGAGACGAGATGCGTCGGCGGCACCACACCACCAAGTACGGGCCAGGAAGTTGACCGCACAAACGGAGTCTGCGCCAACTGAAACCAACAAATCGCGCGCCGACGGCGGCGACACGGCCGATGGGGTTCGAAAAGGCCGGGCGGACCGTGAGCAGTTTGATTTCGCAGCGCGCAATTCGACAACGGTTTCGAGCGCAAATTGTTTCGTCGCTCCATTGATCGTAGCTCAACCAGCGGCTGCGGCCCCACCTGCGGGCGATGCTTCTGTTGATTCTGGCGACGATGTTCCCACCAAGGTTTCTCCCGACGCGATCCCCGCAGTAGGCGGCGCGCAAACGTCAGCTTCGGACGAAATGTCCGGTCCAGATCAAGTGCGCGATGCAAAATTGCCTGCCGGGAGCGTGACGAAGATCGGACCGGAGGTGGGCGAGTCGTCCAAGGAAGAAGTAAAAAAAACTGCCACTCAAGACGCGCAGCGAATTGCAACGCCGTCGCCATCGCTCGAAGAGCAAAGGATCATTGCGGATCAAGTTGCGAAGGGATTGCCGAACGATTCGAGCGTGCAGCGAGCGAATTTGAAACCGCAGGCGAATGTTCGGCCACAGGGGCAGATCAAAAATGATGCGGAACCCCAACGCGAGCTCGTTGCTTCGCCAAGTTCGTCCCTTGAAGGAAATGCCCCGGGAATGTCCACGGCAACATTTTCGTCCAGCGCGCCGGTGCCGGAACCAGATCGTTTGCGTGGAGCGCGACGCGAAGCAATTCAGTCACAAAGTGCCAAGTCGCAGCAGGGGGCGATGGCGGATGGCATGTTCGTTGCTCAACCAGAGGATATGATGAAAACAGCGGGCAATGGGGATAATTCGTCCCAGCGCGGTGAGCAGAAATTGCCGCCGGGCGAGAACCCCGCCCCCAAGTTGGAAACCGTGGGCCGCCTGAAGTCGAAGTCGTCCACGACTATGTCGGTGGCGGATCTTGAGGCAGGATCAATGACGGAAGGCCAGGCGGTCTGGCCGTTGCTTTCCCTTAATGGCCGACCAGAACGATTGACGCCTTTGGCGGAGGCACGCGGGGCTGGCTTATGGCCGGCCAGCGCAGATCCGTTGGCGGCGCAGATTTCCAAACAAGCGATCGCGCTCAAGCATTTCAACGCCGAGTCGATGGCCGTTGTCCTCAAGCCCGATTCCGCCACGTCGGTTTTCCTGCATCTGCGACTTAACGACGGCGCGGTCGAAGTGCAGGCGCGTTTTGAACGCGGAGATTACGCATCCTTGAATGCCGGCTGGGGCCAGGTGCAACAGGCTCTATCGGTGCAAGGGATTCGTTTGGGGCCGTTGCTGGAGCCGACGGGCAATCACTCTACATCCACTTCTCCGGCGACCTTTGGGCAAATGGCCGAGGGTGGCGGAGAAAAGCAGTCTCCTCGAAATGCTCCTGTCGAGGCGCTTTGGGAAAATGCGCTGCCGCGACGAAGTTCCAAAACTGCGGCCCGCCGCAGTGCGCAACCTGCCCTGGCCGGTTCAAAAAACTGGGAAAGTTGGGCTTAAAATTTCAAACCTATGTCCGCCACCTCCGCCATCACCAACACGGCCACCGGTTCACCTTCGCCGGCTTCCTACAATGTGCCGCCGACCCAGACGCTCGATCAGGACGCGTTCCTGAAATTGCTTGTGGTACAGATGCAGTCGCAAGATCCGTTGAACCCGAAGCAGGACACGGAATTCATCGCGCAGATGACGCAGTTCAGCGCACTGGAACAATCCAAGTCGATGCAGAAAGACATTGCCGCGCTGCACACGGACGAGGCGTTGCTGCAAGCCAACACGATGATCGGCCGGTTCGTGGAAATTCAGAGCGATCAACACACCGTACTGCCGCCGCAGGAAGTGACCTCAGTCAAGATGATTAACGGCGTGCCTCAGCTCGAAGTGGGCGGCCTGCTCTACGACACCAACCAAGTGATTTCGATTTCGCCCAACAACCCAAAATAAACCTCAACCCCGAATAAAATTATGGTTCGTTCCTTAGATTCCGGCGTCAGCGCCATGCAAAGTTTCCAGGAAGAAATGGACGTGATTGGCAACAACATCGCCAATGCGAACACCACCGGTTACAAGTCCAGCCGGGTGGATCTCGAAGACAGCTTCAGCCAGACCCTGCGCGGAGTGCAACTGGGATCGGGAACCACGAGCAGCATTCCTTCGGTCCAGGTTGGCGGAGGCGTGACCGTCGGCGCCATCGACACTGAATTCCGTCAAGGCGCCGTGACGAAGACCAATAACACCGGCGGCGGGCGCGAGGATATGGCGATCGATGGCGATGGTTTTTTCATTGTCCGCAATCCCCAGAACAATGCGCTTTACGCGACGCGGGACGGGCATTTCCAACGGGACACCCAGGGTTTTCTCGTCTCGCCGCAGGGGTTTCGACTGCAGGGCTATTCCGACGCGGCGACCACGGTGGATCCAAGCACCGTAAACAAGGCCAACGTTGGTGACCTCAAGATCGACGGCGCGGATCGCGTGGCAGACCTGGGTTTCAAATACACGCTCGACAATTACGGCAAAATTCTCGTCACGCCGGTGGATACCACCTTGAAGCCGTTTGTGCGCGGGCAAGTATTGCTGCAAACGTTTAACAGTCAGGGAATGTTGGTGAAAGAAGGGAACAACCTTTACTCAGGATTGCTCGCCGCCGCGCCGCCCAATGGCGTGGAAAAACCCGGCGGCGAACCCAACGCCAACGGGGTCGGCAAAATTGTTGCCGGCTCGCTGGAACTTTCCAACGTGGATCTCGCCAACGAGTTCGCCAATTTGATCACGACCCAGCGCTCGTTCCAAGCCAGCGCCCGCATCATCACGACCAGCGACGAGATGATCCAGGAAACCGTGAACCTAAAACGCTAAGTTTATGTCTGCTCCAGCCAAGGAAGCCGCGAAGTCCGGCGGCGATGTGCCCAAGCTCGAAGGCAAACCCGAATCCGCTACCGCCGCGCCGCCGTCCGGCGGTATCAAGGCGTTGTTGCCGTTGATCCTCGCGGTCGTGCTCATGCCGGTGCTGGCGTACGTGATGACGATGTTCGTGCTCCTGCCCAAATTGCAAAAAGCCGCCGGCGGCGGAGCGGCGGCTGAACACGCGACGGGCACGGCGGCGGGCGAACACTCCAAAGCGGAAGCCGGGGCCAAACCTGGCGAGTCCAAAGGCGGCGAACACGGAGGCGGCAAGGAAGGTGGCGGCGATGGCAAGGCTTCGGTGGCTTTGAGCAAAGCAGTCACGGTCAACGTGGCCGGCTCGATGGGCACCCGCTACATCATGGCCAACATGACACTCGTGAGCACGGTCAATGGCTTTGAAACCAAGATTAAAAAGAACGACGATCAACTGCGCGCGCTGGCCGGCAGCGTCCTGCGCACGAAAACGATTTCGGATTTGGAAAAACCTGGCTCCATCAACGTCATCACCAGCGAATTGTTGACCGTGTTCAACAACGCGCTGGGCGGAAACACCGTGCAGGAAATTTACCTCACCGATTTTGCAATCCAATAATTTCATCCCGGCGCATGGACACACCTGAATCTCCATCTCCATCGTCCGAAGTGCTGTCGTCGTCAGACGTCGAGCGTCTGCTGGCGGAAGTGGCTGTGGAGCAGCCCACCACTACGGTTCACAAAGCGAGCGGCGAAAAGGACACCGAATGCAAAGAGAGCATCCACTCGTATGATTTTCGCCAGCCGTCCTGTCTCTCGGCGACGGAATTGCGGAAGTTGCGCCTGCGGCACGAGGAATTCATCCGCGCGCTCGCCTCGCGCTTGTCCATGTATCTGCGCCTGGAGTTTGCGCTGCAGATGTCCAAGCTTCACACCGTCAGTTTTCAGAAATTTACCGAAAGCCTCGCCAACCCGACGCACCTGACGTTGTTCAAAGTCGAGCCGTTGCGGGGCATCTGCCTGCTGGAGATTTCGCCCCGGCTTGGGTTGACGATCGTGGATCGATTGCTCGGCGGCCCGGCGCATTCCATCAATGCCGAGCGCGAGTTGAGCGAGATCGAAGTCGGTCTGCTCGATCAAGCCATCAGCATCATCGTTGGCGAATGGTGCAACCATTGGAGCGGCCTGCAGGAGCTGCGACCCGCGCTGCTCGGTCATGAAAGCAACGGCCGCTTTTTGCAGACTTCGCCGCACGACACCGTGATGCTTGTGCTGGCGATGGAAACGCGCGTCGGAGATTGCGTGGAGCAGATGCAGATCGCCATCCCGTACTACACGCTCGAACCGCTGGTTTTGAAATTGAACACCACCCTGGAGCCGCTGGCACACCAGGCCGAAACCTCACCAGCCACGTCGCTCCGCTGGAACGAACGCCTCGACGACCTGAAAATTCCCGTCACCGCCGAATGGCCGGAGTTGCCGATCACGGTCCGCCAATTGACCCAGCTCAAAGTCGGCGATCTCTTTCCGCTCTCGCCGCAATTTGTCGAGCGGGTGCAAATCCGGCTCGCCAAGCTGCCGAAGTTCATCGGCCGGCTTGGCACGCGCGGTCCTTGCTGGGCGGTGGAATTAACTGAAGTTTTAAAATCGTAACTGCTCGTCGTGAATTTTTATGAGTCCTACTTCCGAACTCCCTGCCAACTTGGATGTCCTGCTCGACGTGCCCATCAAACTGTCCGTCGAGTTGGGATCGTGTTTGATGCCGATGCGCGATCTGCTCGCGATGAACGTCAGTTCCGTCGTGCAACTGGACAAAGTCGCTGACGCCCCTGTGGATCTCTACGTAAACCAAAAACTGGTCGCGCGCGGCGAAGTCGTCGTGGTGGAAGATCGCTTCGGCATCAAGATCACCGAGATCATCGGCAAGCCAACGTGAACCCGCGCGCCTTCCAGTTCATTTTCCTTTTCGCCGGCGCGGTGAATTTTGGCGTCGCCGCCCGTGCCGCGGAAACAAATCCTGTGGCGGGTCCGGCCTTGCCACTGCCGGAGGCAGGCGCTTCGGTGCTGCGCGTCTTCGGCGCGCTCGCGCTGGTGATTGCGCTTTTTCTGGGCGGCGTGTGGCTGTTTCGCAACTGGCAACGGCTGGTCGTGCAACGCGGGCAGGCGCCCAAGTTGAACATTCTGGAAAGCCGTCCGCTTGGAAATCGCCATGGCCTGCACGTCATCGGTTACGAACGGCAGCGTTTGCTGATCGCCTCCTCACCGAATGGGTTGACGCTCATCAGCCAGTTGGCGGCGGCCGACACGCCGAGGGAAACTGGCCACGCGGCGGTGTACCATCCATCGTCCGAAGTTTTCAAACAGGTTCTGGCTCGCGCGATCAAACCGGCGTCGGCCGAAACGGCGCGCTCCTGATCACGTCGCGCCATGTTCATCACGTTCCCAGTTCTTCGACCGCGAATATCTTCTGTGCGAGGCCGCCGTCGCTTCGACTGGGCCCGCGCATTCCGCTGGCTTGTATTGCTTTCACTGCTTTGGCTTGGGGAGATCGATTTGCTGGCGCAAACCAACGCGCCTTTCGCCGGCCAGGCGAGTCTGCTTCCTTTCAAGCTCAACTTCGGACTCGAGTCCGCCTCGCCGCCGCAGGAAGTCGATTCCGCAATCAAAATTGTTTTCGCGCTGACGCTGCTCACGCTCGCACCGTCCATCATTCTGTTGATGACGTGCTTCACGCGCGTGGTGATCGTGCTTTCGTTCGTGCGCACGGCGTTGTCCCTGCCGGGCACGCCCGCGAATCAAATCATCGTGGGACTTTCGCTGTTCATCACGCTCTTCGTGATGGCGCCGGTGTGGGACAACATCCAGCGCGATGCGTTGCAGCCGTACAATGAAAAGCAAATTTCCGGCGGCGAAGCGCTGGAGCAGGCTTCGCGGCATCTGCGGACTTTTATGCTGCGCCAGGCGCGACCCAAGGATGTCGAGCTATTTGTGAGCATGGCGAAAATGGGGCCGACGACGCCCGAACAATTGCCGCTGAAGGTGGTGATTCCCGGTTTCATCATCAGCGAACTTCGCACCGCTTTCCAGATGGGCTTCCTGCTGTTTGTGCCATTCATCCTGATCGATCTTGTCGTGGCCACGGTGCTGATGAGTTTGGGCATGATGATGATGCCGCCGATGACGATTTCGCTGCCGTTGAAAATTCTGCTCTTTGTACTCGTGGACGGCTGGGGGCTGATCGTGCGTTCGCTCGTGCAAAGTTTTAATTGATCCAAACCCAAACCACTCGCTTATGAATCCCGAATACGCCGCTGAGCTTTTGAAAACGATGATGTTCCAGGCCGTGGGTCTGGCCGCGCCGTTTCTGATGACGGCGATGGTGGTGGGCATGGCCATCAGCTTGTTTCAAGCGGTGACGACGATCAGCGAGCCGACGCTGGCGTTTGTGCCCAAGGCGCTCGGCGTGGTCGCGCTGCTGGTGGTGCTGCTGCCCTGGATGCTCCGAAGCGTCATTGAATTCACCACCGCCATCATTCAACGGCTGCCGCAAATGGCGCAGTAAAGGCGCGTCCGTCACATCCGGCAGCCAACTAAACCCATGGAGGCGATCAACTGGCTTTTGGTTCTGGTGCGCGGGACCGCGTTGTTCGCGCTGTTCCCGATTTTTGCCGGGCCGAATTTTCCCGCCCGCCTGCGCGTGGTATTGGCGGCGCTGCTCGCGTTTCTCGTCGCACCGCAACTGCCTCCCGTGAACCTGCACCAAATGACGTTTGGAGACGTGGTGTTGCTGTTGGTGATGGAAACCGGCATTGGCGTTGTGCTGGGCTTCGCCGGGCGGATGATCTTTTTTGCGGTGGAAGCGGTGGGCAGCGTGGTGAGCGCGGAAACCGGCCTGAACCTGGCGGCGATGCTCAATCCGTTCAGCGCGACGCAGAGTCAGGCGCCGGGGATGATTTTGTTTTATCTGGCGGGCATGATTTTTTTGAGCCTCGACATGCACCACGGGATGCTTCTGGCGTTCCGGGAAACTTACCGGGTGCTGCCGGTCGGGGCCGCGCATTTGCACGCCGGCTTGTTCAACGACGTGTTGGCGCATGTGAGCGGCCTGTTCCTGCTCATGCTCCAGATGTCGGCGCCGGTCATCGCGATTTCGTTTGTCATCACTTTGATTTTTGCCGTGCTTGGCCGCGCCGTGCCTTCGATGAATGTGTTCTCCGAGAGTTTCGCGGTGCGCACGGTCGCCGGGCTGATCGTGTTCGGCGCGACGTTGAGCTTGATGGCGCAGCACATCGCCAATTACGTGCGCCGGCTGCCCGAGGATTTGGTGCGCGTGGCGCAATTGCTCGGAACCGGATGAACGAACGAATCGCAACGCATCGTTGGCTGTCCGTTTTCTTCGCGCCCAATATTTTGGCGGGGAGAAAATGGGCGGATGATCGCGCGTTAACGCCCCTCACGTCATGAGCGAGTTCCAAGGCGAAAAGACAGAACAGGCGACGCCGCGAAAGCTGGAAGAAGCGCTGAAGCGCGGCCAGATACCGCGCAGCGCCGAGGTCCAGACCGTGTTCGCGCTCGGCGCGGGCGTGCTGGCGCTCACGTTCACGGGCAAAGAGATGTGGCGGCAGATGGCGCTGGCGTTGACCGGAACTCTGGGCCACTTGCACGAGTTGCCGGTGAACGAGACGGATCTGCCGGGCCAGTTCATCAGCGCGGCGCTGCTGGTCGCGCAATGCGTCTGGCCGGTGCTGGCCGCGGTGACATTGGGCAGTCTGCTCGCGGGCGGCATGCAGAGCCGGTTTCAAACCGCGTCCGAAGTGCTCGCGATCAACTGGGAGCGCATCAACCCCATCAGCGGGTTGAAACGTTTCTTCTCCGTCGGCGCGGCCGCGCCCACGGCGGTGGCGTCTTTCAAACTGCTGGCGGTCGTGGCGTTTTCCTACGGCGAAGTGAAGTCGGTGTTGAGTGATCCGATTTTTTCCAGCGCAGTCAGCCCGTCGCGGCTGGCGGAATTTCTCGCGGACGCGGCCTTGCGCATCATGCTGCGGGTCGGGCTGAGTCTGACCGTCATCGCGGCGGGCGATTATGCCTATCAGTTCTGGAAAATGAACCGCGAGTTGATGATGACGAAGCAGGAGGTAAAAGATGAGGCGAAATCCACGGAGGGAAATTCGGAAGTCAAAGCGCGGCAGCGTCGTCGCCGCCGGGCCAAGACGCAGCGGCAAATGCTCTTGGACGTGCCCAAAGCGGATGTCGTGGTGACGAACCCGACGCATCTGGCCGTCGCGTTGCGCTACGATCCCAAGATGATGACCGCGCCGAAGATCGTGGCGAAAGGCTCACGCTTGAATGCGCTGCGCATCCGCGAAATCGCCCAGCAGCATCAAGTGCCGATTTTGGAAAACAAGCCGCTGGCGCGCATGATGTTCAAGTACGGCCGGGTGGGTGGCGAGGTTCCTGCTCAACTTTATGCGGCGGTCGCGGAAGTGCTCGCATGGGTCTATCGCATCAACCGCTACCGTTACTATACCGAAGCGAATCGAACCTGATTAACACCCATGGCCGCCGTCAACGAAAACGTCAAACGCCTCTTCCGCAACAGTGATTTGTGGCTGATCGCCGGCGTGTTCGGCACGATCCTGCTCTTGATCCTGCCGGTGCCGCCGTTCGTGCTCGACACCCTCCTCGCCGTGAGCATCGCGCTGTCGCTGCTCATCATGCTGGTCATTTTCTACCTCAAGGAGCCGGCGGATTTTACCGGGTTTCCGTCGCTGCTCCTTTTCATCACGCTCTACCGGCTCGCGCTCAACGTCGCTTCAACGCGGCTGATTCTGCTGGATGGCTACGCGGGTCACATCATCGAGTCGTTCGGCAATTTTGTGGTGCGCGGAAACTACGTCGTCGGCTTGGTCGTATTTCTGATTCTGGTCTTGATCAACTTCATCGTCATCACCAAAGGCGCGGGACGCATCGCGGAAGTCGCGGCGCGGTTTACGCTGGATGCGATGCCCGGCAAACAAATGGCCATCGACGCCGAATTGAATGCCGGCGTGATCAAGGAAGACGAAGCACGCTCGCGCCGGCGGGCGGTCGAACAGGAAGCCGACTTTTACGGCGCGATGGACGGCGCGAGCAAATTTGTGCGCGGCGACGCGATCGCGGCCATTCTCATCACTCTGATCAACATTCTCGGCGGCTTCGCGATCGGCATCGTCCAAAAAAACATGTCCGTTTCGGACGCGCTCCAGCGCTTCACGCTGCTTTCGATTGGCGACGGCCTCGTCTCCCAGGTTCCCGCGCTCATCACTTCGACGGCGGCGGGCATTCTGGTCACGCGGGCGGCGTCGAAGAGCAATCTCGGTTCAGAATTGGGGCGGCAGTTGATGTTTTCGCCGCGCGCGATGCAGATCCTTGCCGCGATGCTGGGCGTCATGGCGATAATTCCTGGCATGCCAATGATGCCGTTTCTGTTTTTGGCGGGCATTGTTGGCAGCGTGGCTTACATGCTGAATAAACATGGCAGCGCGGCGCTGTTCGGCAGTGAACCCAGCTTGGCGGCGGCGGGCGCCGGCTCGACTGCGGGAACCACGGCCGCCGCGGGAACTGCGCCCGCGTCCAGTGCCGCCACTCCCGAGAAGTTGGAAAATTTGCTGACGCTCGACACGCTCCAGATCGAGCTTGGCTACGGCTTGGTGAACCTGGCGGACACGCGCAAAGGCGGCGATTTGCTGGAGCGCGTGACAGGCGTGCGGCGGACCTTCGCGCAGGAAATGGGCGTGGTCATTCCACCGATCAGGCTGCGCGACAATCTTCAGCTCGGCGCAAACGAGTACCGCTTTTTACTGCGCGCCCATCCGGTGGCGCGCGGCGAACTGATGCCGGGCTACTGGCTGGCGATGAACGCGACCAACAGCCGCGCCACGCTGCGTGGCATTCCCACCGTCGAGCCAGTCTTTCAACTCCCGGCGACTTGGATCACCGACGCGGAGCGCAAGAACGCCGAGATCGCGGGGTTCACCGTTGTCGATGCGCCGTCGGTGCTGGTCACGCATTTGTCAGAAGCGGTGAAGCGCAACTGTCACGAAATCTTGAGCAGGCAAGATGTTCAAGTGCTGCTCGACAATTTGAAGCAGACGCATCCGACCGTGGTGAACGAGTTGATTCCCGCGCAACTTAACGTCGGCCAGGTGCAACGCATCCTGCAAAATCTTTTGGCGGAAGGAATTTCGATCCGCAACCTTGCCGGTATTTTGGAGAAGGTCGGCGATTTCGCCGGCGCCACCAAAAACCCCGACGAATTATCCGAGTACGCCCGGCGCGCGCTCGGCGCGCAAATCGCCAAGCCGTACCAGATGGACAATGGGAGCTTGCGCGCCATCACGCTCGATGCGCGGCTGGAACAGCAAATCGCGCAAGGCGTGCGTCAGTCGCCGACGGAAGTGGCGCTGGTCATGGAGCCGAAGCTGGCGCGGCACGTAATGGACACACTGTCCAAGTGCGTCCAGCAAATGCTCTCGGCGGGCCAGCCGCCCGTCGTGCTGTGTTCGCCGACGATTCGCCTGGCGTTCCGACGCTTTTTTGAAAGCACGTTTGCGGATCTGGCGGTGCTCTCGTACGCCGAGGTACCGGCGCGTGTGGAAATTCAAAATGCCGCCGTGGTGTCGTGTCCCGAAGGTTGACCACTGCGAACGGCCCTCATGAAAGTCCACACCTTTACTGCGAATTCCGCCGCGGATGCTGTCACTCAAATCCGCGCGCAACTTGGGCCGGCGGCGATGGTGCTGAATGTTCGCCAAGTGCCGGCGGCGGGCGTGTCGCGCCTGTGGCAACGCCCGCGCATCGAAGTGCTGGCGTGTTTGCCGTCGGAAGCGGCGACGAAGACCGAGCCGTTGCCAGAGGCGCGCAGTGAAATTTCGGATGCCGCGCAATTGCTCCAAACAAATTTGCCGGAAGCGATTTCAACGCCTGCGCCAATCGCCGATGAGGCGCGCGTTGAGACTGCTTCGCTTAACCGCTGGCGGGTCGGACGCGTGCTGGAACAGGCCGGCCTGCTGCCGCGGCACGCGCAAGGGATCGCGGACGCGTTGCAGGCGCGCCACGGAGAAAATCCGCCGGAGTCGTTGAACAAAGAACTGGCGCTCACGCGCACGCTGCTTGCGGAGGTTCTGGAACAACGCGCGCACACGCAGCCCGCCGCGCAACGGCACGTCTTCGTCGGCCCGCCGGGCGTCGGGAAGACAACACTGTTGTGCAAATGGCTGGCGCGCGCGGTGCTGGTCGAGGGCCGCGCGGCGCGCGTTTGGCGGCTGGATGGCCGCAGCGCGAACACGGCGGAGTCGTTGAGCGTGTATGGCGATATTCTCGGCGTGCCGGTGGAGCGCCAATGGTCGTCCGTTGATCTGAATGCCGCGGGTGAAATGCAATTCGTGGATCTGCCGGGCGTGGAATGGACGGATACGCGGGCGTTGGAAGAATTGCACGACCAATTGGCGGCGTTTCCGGCGGCGCAGATCCATCTGGTGCTGAATGCGGCTTACGAGACTTTGTTACTGCTGGCGCAAGCGCGCGCGTTTGCCGCGCTGCCCTTCGCCTCGATTTCGTTCACGCACCTGGATGAGGAGCCGCGCCGTGGGAAGTTGTGGAGCGTGGTCCTCGGCACGAATGGCAGCACGAAATTCCTGAGCGGTGGGCAAAATGTGCCGGGCGACTTCCAGGAAGCTTCGCCGGCCAGGTTGCTCGAACGATTTATCCCTTGAAAACAAAGGGTGCGCGGGCGGTTGCGTATTTTTCAGCACGACTGGCAAACCGCTTGCTATGTGAACTTTGCCTGATCGTTTATGAAGTTACTGATGATTCTGGGTGGGCTGATTGGATTCCTGATCGGAATTACCTTCGGTTTGGTGCAGGAGAGTTCCTGGCCGTCGATTTTTTGGCGCGCGAGCATTGCCGCCTACGCTTCCGGCGTTTTGATGCGCTGGTGGGGCCGGGCGTGGGTGCAGGGTTTGCAGGCCGCCCATCGGGAACGCCAGTTCGCCCAGGCCAAGGCCTCGACTCAGAATAACTCCGGCACAACCAGCTTATGACGACCACGACGACGATTTGTGAAGCCCCCGCCAAGCAGGCCAAAGAACGATCGCCCAGCCGCGAGGATCTGTGGCGACGTTACAAACGCGCCCGTCTCGGCGGCGCCGTCGAGAATGAGTTGGTGCAACAGTATCTGCCCCTGGTGAAAAATGTCGTCGGTCGCATGGCCATGACGCTGCCGCCGCACGTCGATATCGAGGACTTGAACAGCGCGGGCCTGGTGGGGTTGCTCAACGCCATCCGCAATTTTGATCCCAAGAGTGGCGCTTCCTT
>JACPZS010000139.1 GCA_016195385.1 Verrucomicrobiota bacterium | reverse complement strand
ATGCTTATCCGGTTGGTTGACAATTTTGCGATGGAGCGGAGCGCCGAGCATTGCTCGGCTTGAATTGCTGTTGTTTTGCCTCTTGCCGAGCGATGCTCGGCGCTCCAGCGCTGGGTTTGTCAACCAACCGGATAAGCACGGGTTATTCGTTTAACTGGTCCACCAACGAAGGTGGGTCAATGGAATTTTGCGACCGAAATTCAGAGGGTTTCGAGAAAAACGCGGCTCGACACTTTCAAGTCTTGTCGAACGAGCTACGCGACCCGAAAATTTTAGTCTGCCCAGCGGATACATCCAAGCGCCCGGCGCTTGATTTCCGAAACTTGGGATTGGCGAACACCAGTTACCTGATTCGAACCGGCACGAACGTCGACGAACTGCATCCGAATGAAATCTTGATCCGCTGTCCAATTCACGGCTGAAGTTCCCCCGAAAGAGTGGACAAGGGCGGAAGTCATTTATTGGGGTTAGTTGTTTATGGACTGTGATTCAAAAGCAACAGGAGATTGATAATTCAAAGCGCCGTGCCATCGCCCACTTGCCCCTTTTGTTCGCACACAAGAATTTTCTTTTGAACATCGCAGGACAAAAGCGAGATTTCAGTTTGCTTTTTCAACACGGTCCCGCTAATTGTCTCCGCCGTCGCTATCGACAAATAGGAAAAGTGTATGGCACAAAATTGTTTTCATTCGAGCGTGGAAGGCGCGCAGCACGGCGCGAAGAGCCTCGCTGATTTTCTGGACTACGCAAAACGCTCCGGCGCGAGCGGCGCGCAGCCCTCAAACTACATGTTGCAAGCTCCCAAAGGCTTCAAGAGCGCGAAGGAAATCAAGGATACTTTCGCTTCGCGCGGCATGTCGCTCGACGGCGTTTCCGCCCACTGCCCTTTCTGGGTGCATACCAGCGCGTGGACTGGAACTCGAAGCGGCAATCCATTTATTCCCGCCGACGTGGCGAAAAAATCTCCGCAGGAAATTGAGAAGTGGGCCGAGAATTATCTCCTCAAAGTGCTCGACCTCTGCGCCGAGCTGGGCGTGAAAATAGTGCCGATGTTCTGGGGCGTTGCGTTCGGTTGGGAACTGGCCACTGGCTACCCGTGGGGCTTTTGGCAGGGTGGTGATTACGATTTGATCAAAGAAGGAAAAGACCGCTTCGTAAAGAAAACCGCGAGACTCCGCAAACACGCCAATTCGCTCGGCATCTACTTGTGCCACGAAATTCATCCCGGCACGGCCGCAATGTGCGCCGACGATTTCAATCTGCTCGTCAAAATCTGCGACGGCGACAAATGCCTCGGCGTGAATGCCGATCCGTCGCACTGTTGGGAGGGTGAGGATTGGGAAACGCGTTTCCGCAAAGTCGGGTCGCGCGTCCACGCCTGCCACGTGAAGAATTTCGTCATCCGGAAAGGCGTTCCGCTGCGCATGATGGAACTCAATTGGCCGGGTCGCGCGATGCAATTCACCGACCTCCCTTCCGGCGATCTGAACATGGTGCGCTACGCCGAAATGCTGATCGACATCGGCTACCCGAAACGCTACTGCGAAATCATGAAGAAGAAAACCGCGCCGCTGATCGTTGAAGCCGAGAGTGCTTACCGCGACCTTGATGCCGCCAGCTCCAATGGCATCGCCTACGTGCGCGACCATCTCCATAGCCAATCGAACGAATTCGGTTCGATAAGTTTTCTGCCAAACGCGGCGTGTTTAACATGCCGCGTTTTTTTGAGCCTGTGGGAAACGGAGAAAAACAGCCGAAACTCAGAAACTCAAAAAACGTCGTTCTATTTTTCTGAGTTTCTGAGTTTCGGCTTAAGAAATATTTTCCGGTGAAAGTGCCTCGACGCAACGCGCGCAGATGGTTGGGTGTTCGAGATTGGATCCCACACTGGTTTCCCAATGCCAGCAGCGTTCGCACTTCTGGCCGTCAGCGTGTTCGACAATCACGTCTTGTAAAAACCCAGTCCCGCTAGCGGAGGCATCGCAGTATTCAACGCCTTCAAATTTCGACACGCTTAACAGCTCTTGGAAATCCTCGCTGAACTTTTCGGCAGCCTCTAACGCCGGACAGAGTCGGCCTTTCAGTTTAATTTTGGCATCGAGGGCTTTGCCAATACGACCTGCTTGCCTAGCTTGCTCCAGATAAGGCAATACTTCATCTCGCAACGGAATCAGATTTTTCCAATCGGACTTCCATCCTTCATTGGACAGAGACGGTTTCCAAGTGCTGAGGAAGATAGAATCAGTTTCGCGGTCTTGTGGAATACACTCCCACGCCTCTTCAGCAGTGAATGACAAGATGGGACTAAGAATTTGACAGAGTTTCGTCACGAGCCTGTAAAGCGTCGTCTGGGTAGAGCGTCGCTTCGGATTGTTCGCGGCCAACGTGTACAACCTGTCTTTAACTGCGTCGTGATACCGGGCTGAAAGATCAACTGCGGCGAATTGGCTGATGATCTGATAAACTATGTGAAACTCGAACTGTTCGTACCGGTATTGCACTCGAGACTCGACCGACTCAAGCGCATCGAGTATCCAGCGATCTAAGTTGGTCAGTTTCTCATCCGGCACGGAATGTTTCGCGGGATCGAAGTCGTAAAGATTCGAGAGCTGGTAACGCAGCGCGTTGCGGATGCCACGATAAGTCTCCGCGACTTTGTTGATGCGCTCCTCGCTCACGATGATGTCATTGCGGAAATCCTGTGAGGCGACCCACAGCCGCACCACGTCCGCGCCGTACTTTTTTACGTAGGCTTCGGCAGTCTGCGGTTTCTCGTAACTGCCCTGCCCTTGCTTGCTCTTGGAAATTTTCTCGCGGTCGGCATCGACCATGAAGCCGTGCGTCAACACCGTCTTGTAAGGCGCGGCACCATTCCCCACGAGCGAGAGCAATAGCGACGACTGAAACCAGCCGCGATGCTGGTCAGAGCCTTCGAGATACATGTCGGCTTGCCACGACAATTTTGAGTTTTGAGTTTTGAGTTTTGAATTGAGTTCCGGTCGCCGCATCAAAACCGCGCGCGACGACGAACCCGAATCAATCCAAACATCGAGCGTGTCGCTCGATTTCGTTGCAGCTTCCGGCCCCGTCCAATCTTTCGGTTTGAGCAGCGCCCAAAGTTCCGACGCTGATTTTTCAAACCAGATGTTCGAACCGTGTTTTTCAATCAGGTCGGCTGCGGCACAAACGATGCGCGCGTCAAGAATGGCGTTGCTTTGCGCGTCATAGAACGCGGGAATCGGCACGCCCCACGAACGCTGGCGCGAAATGCACCAATCGGGACGAGCCATGACTGCTGCTTGGATTCTGGTTTTTCCCCAAAGCGGAACCCAAGTGACATTACTAATCGCCAACATTGCCTCGCGTCGAATTCCACTCAACTCCCGCCTGGCATCCTGAGACACAGTTACGGTTTCTTTTTCTGGCGTTACATCATGCTTCCCTTGCCCGCCACCTAATTCTATGAACCACTGATCCATCGCGCGGAAGATGACAGGCGTTTTGCTCCGCCAGCAATGCGGGTAGCTGTGGTGATAATTCTCCTGGTGCAGCACCGCGTTGCGAACGCGCAGTTCGTGGAGCACCGCGACGTTCGCATCGCTCTTGCCGTGCTTTTCGAGAATTGATTTGCCAACCATTTCGACGGGCATTTGCTGTTCGACGGGCAGGTCGTTCGTCAGCGCGAGGCAACCGTCGTTGTCCACGGGCGAATAGATGGGCAGGCCATTTTGCCGGCCCAATTGATAATCCTCCAGACCGTGCCCCGGCGCGATGTGAACGAAGCCGGTGCCCGTGCTGTTCTCCACAAAACTGTCGCCGACGAAAAGTTTTCCGGTGCGCGCGCAGAACGGATGCTCGTATTCGAACGTCGCGAGTTCGTCGCCATAGACCGTGCGGATGATCTGGTAACCGCCCCAGCCGCATTTTTCCGCGACCTGACTGAGCAGAGCATTTGAGACGAGATACGCCTCACCGTTCGCCTGCACGAGCGAGTAGTGAAATGTCGCGTTGAACGCCACGGCGAGATTCGCGGGGAGCGTCCACGGCGTGGTCGTCCAGATCACGATGAACGTGTTCGGCTCGCCCTTGACGCGGAACTTCACATAGACGCTCTGGCTGACGTGATCTTGGTATTCGACCTCGGCCTCGGCGAGCGCCGTGCGACACGGGATGCTCCAATAGACCGGCTTCTTGCCGCGATACACGAAACCCTTCTCGACGATATCCGCGAATAGTCGCAATTCGTCAGCCTCGTATTCTTTGTTGAGCGTCAGGTACGGATTTTCCCAATCGCCGAGAATGCCGAGCCGTTTGAATTGCGTCCGCTGAAGGTCGATGTATTTGCGCGCGTAGGCGTCGCACGCGGTGCGGATGGTGGCGGCATCGAAATTCGCGGGCGAGGCGTCCGCTCCAGCAGCCGGGGCGGCTGCGCTCCCCTTGCGCATTTCTTGCGTGACCTTGAACTCGATGGGCAGCCCGTGACAATCCCAACCGGGAATGTAGGGCGCGCTCTTGCCGCGCAGCGAGTGGTATTTAACGACGATGTCTTTGAGAATCTTGTTGAGCGCATTGCCGATGTGAACGTCACCGTTGGCGAATGGCGGGCCATCATGGAGAACGAACTTTTCCGCGCCGACGCGGGCTTTTTGAATGCGGCCGTACAAATCCATCTGCTGCCACTTGGCGAGGCGTTCAGGTTCGCGCGTCACCAGGTCGGCCTTCATCGGAAAGTCGGTGCGCGGCAAATTCAGCGTGTTCTTGTAGTCCATTTCGATTCTTAAAGAGCGCGCACGCTAACAGGCGCTTGAGTGGTTAGCAAGCGGCCGTGAATTGCTCACGGCCGTCCGTTTCACGAAGCCAGCGCGGCCTGTAGGGAGCGCAATTCCTCCGCAACCTGCGCCGGGTCGTCAAGAGTCTGCGCGATTTCGTCGCGGAGCAGTTCGCGGTAGCGCTTGCGCAGGCGATGCACTGCCACACGAACCGCGCCTTCGTCCAGGCCAAGTTGGCGCGCGGCATCGGCGTAGGGAATCATCTTCTCGCCGACCATCAGGTAACCCTTCGCGTGCTCAAAGAGTTTCGCTTTGCCCTCGGCCGCGCACTCGTCGCGCAAGCGGATGACGACGCGTTCGAGCAACGCCAGCGCCCACTCGCGGTCGAAAATTTTGTCGGGACTGGACGGATCAGGCGGGTCGAGATGGAAGCGCTCATCTGCGCTTTGCCAGTCGAGCGAAAGATGCTGCACGCCGCCGCCGCGTTTCTGGCGCTGCGACTTGTCCCATTCGTTGGCGAGGAAATGTTTCAGCGACGCGAGCAGGAAGGCGCGGAATTTCCCGCGCTCGGCGCTGAGTCCTTCGAGATAATTCTTCTCCAGAAATTTCTCAAAGAACGCCTGCACCAAATCTTCGGAGTCCTCCTTCGTGTGGCCTTGCCGGCGCACATAAGCGTAGAGCGGATACCAATACGTCTGGCAAAGTTCGCCGAGTGCGTGATCGGATTGCGGCGAGGATTTGCGTCCGGCGTGCAGCACGACCGTCCAGCGCGTAGTGGCAAAGCAGTCGCCGCGCTGCGGGCTTGGATCGGGCGTGAAGGGGGTAGTGTTCAAATGTGCTGAATCGATGGAGTGACGGAGTGAACTGCTGACCGGCGCTGATCGACGCTAATAAAACGGTGGGTACAAACCAAGCAACAACCTGTATCCCTATCATCACTGCGCGGAAAAATCTGTGGATGGACTAATTTCATTAGCTAAGATCAGCGCGGATGAGCAGTTACTTTCTTCGGTTCCCGCCGGGTTTCGTTCCTCAGAACAACATTCTGCCACTCGAAAGTCCGCACCGGGCGCGTGCCTATGCGAAACTTAGCGACATGCTGCAGAGGCAGGGAAAAATCGTAACGATTCAAATCAAACCCAAGCCTGTTACCGCTGTTGCGTAAGCTGCTTGACGGCTCGAATTCTTGCCCGCCGTGTGTCACGGCGATCACGCTGAACTGCCGCTGGACCTTTGGATCCTGTAGAAGAGAGATGAAGGCTTTCCCATCCACCGCTTGTCCGATGCTGCCGAGTTCGCTCTTTCCCCACAAGACCATGCTCCCTTGAAATCCTGACTCGACCACTTGTGTTTGCTCAAGTGGTCCCACGACGTAGCGCAGGCGAATCGTCACCGCATCAGGCAGTCCATCTCGCTCGCCTGGAGTCAGCGCGGATTTAATCCACCCCAAGTTGTCGGTACCAGCGATTGGTCCTCTCCCGGAGCCCACTGAATTGCCGGCACGGCCTGGTGGTCGGGGTTCGCCGTCGGAATCGAGCAGCGTGACATCGACGCGGCTATGGTGATCGAAAAGTGAATGGGAAAACCATAGCCGCAGAACCTTTGGATCCGGCTCACCTACTTTGGAAAAATTGAAATCAGAGTGTTCCCGCTGCAACTCGCGGATCAGTTTCAGATTTTCCTCGTTCGTCGCTGGCGAACCATCCGGCAGCCACGCCGCCAATGCGCCGTTCGTTTTCCACTCATCCTGCCAGGCGATGAAACGGAGCCGCGGCAGCTCGGCCAATTCCGCCTGGGAAGCCACGGCGGCAAAGCTTGCTGCTGCCCTTCTGTCGTGCGATTTCACTAGCTTGTAGCGCACGGTCGCGCCGGTATTCGGTTCGCTAAACTTGAGAATCTGCAGCAAACCCGTGCCGCCTTCGCGTGTGCGGAAGCCATAAGTCGCCGGCAACTTTCCGGCGGCTGGTGTTAGTTCGCTTGGAAAATTGCCTTGGTCCGCGAGGCGCTGGTTCAGACCCGCCGGCGTGAGTGAGTCCCAGTCAGTGGCGGCAAATTCGACGATTCTTACGCCCACAAATTCCAACTTGTCGGAACCGGCCAGAGCGTCGAAACCGTGTTCCTGCATCCAGGCCATGTTCATCGCCATGCCCGCGAAAGGATTTTCGACCGTGACGTCTTTCGGAAATTCGCCCGTCTTGCCCGTGTCGAAGTCGAGCAGTTCACCGAACGTCCGCTCGATCACGGAGTCAAAACTGGGCGCCATCGCCTCCGGTCGCGGCCCGCCACGCGGCGTGAGCGCGAGATCACGAAACTCCACCCAATGCACGCGTTGCGCCTGGATGCGGAACTCCGTGACTTGCGCCAGCGGCAATCCAAAAAACTCGTACGAGCCGACGGACGCCTTCGTTGCCGGTGTGTTCCCGCCACGATTGAACGTGTGCTCCACTCCGGCGGCATCGACGGCGACGACGCGCACGTTCATGTCCTTTCGCACATTGCCGACGAGCATCGTGACGGAGGCGTTGCCGTCCTTCTCGCTCATGTCGTGGATCATGGCATCGGGATTGGGAATATCCTCCGACCCAATGTAGGAATTCTTGCTTCCACCGCCGGCGATTTGCTTGTGCGTCGAGACGGTCCGCCAGTCATCAATATCAAAGCCCATGCGCAGCGTGGCGTTGGTGGCATCCGGTGGAAAAGCCGCGCGCAAGAGCCAACTGTCTGCGAGAATTTTTCCGTTCTGCAACAACTCCGGTCCGAAGGAGCTGCCGCCATTCGGCTCGAGTTCGATCGCCGGGAGCGTCGTTTGTTGCGGCAGATCGACGAGCCGCAGCACGAAGTCCTTAGTCACCCACGGAGCGGCCTTGAGCTCGGAGGCGTGCAGCAAGGTATATGACGTGTTGGAAATAGGCGTGCCGTCAGCTTGCCACCACGCGTTGGGCGCGGCGTCGGCATCATTGATCGCCAGCAACTCCACCCCGCCGCTGCCGGGAATTTTCGCCACGAGCGCGCCGGACTTCGCGTCGCGGGTGACATTCGAGTCGAACGGACGGCTCACGATGCTCGCGTGCCGGCCAGCGCCGCCAAACCGCGAGCGCAGCCAAGGCGTCAGCCCGTTGACTTGAAACCAGCACCACGCCAGCACCATCAAAGTTGCGTAAATGAATTGCCGGCCGATGCGCCAGCCGCGCGCGGCCGAGGGCAGGATGATCGTTCCGCGCGGGAGCGCTTCGGATTTGCGCCGTGAACTCAACGTGTGTTGCACGCTGCCGTTCACGATCAAAAAGGCGAGGACCATTCGCACAACGCCGCTCAACCCACCTTTGATGCCGATCATTCCGAACAAGGATTTTCCGGTGAACACGGTCACGAAGCTAAACGCCAGTGAGATCAACCCAAACACCACCGCCATCGCAATCCACGTTCCCTTCCAATTCACATCGCGCACGCCGTCGCGCTCAACTACGACCGGAAAACCCAGCCAGCCGAAATATTTTTGCTCGGGCTCGTGTGCTCTCGGCACAGCGGAAACTGGCACCCACGATACGCCGCCCGGTTTATCCATTTTGTACCAGGCAAAATAGTGTCCGCAGGAAGCAAACACGCCGGCGAGCAAACAGGGCATCCAAACGCTTGCCGCGCCGTTGATGCTTAACCAGCCCATCGCCGATCGTCCGATAAAAAACTCCACGAGTCTAAGTGTCATCGACAGCCAAACGAACATCATAACCAACGCCAGCACGGTACCCGGCCAATGCGTCACGCGCGCGCCATTCTTGATGGCCACAAAGTTAAAACCGCCCCAACGAAGGAAACCTTCCGTGCGATTCTCGATAACTGGAGTGGCCTCTTCCGCCGCCGTCGTCGACGTTTCGGCGATGGTCGCCACCTGCGACTTCACTTCGCTCGCGTGCTGGTAACGGCGAGCGGGATCGTTCTCCAACGCGCGCAGCACGACGTCATCGAACCGCACATCGACCTGCACTTTGCGCGACGGCGGGGAAAATTTTCCAATCGGCAAATCGCCGGTTAACATTTCGTAAAGTACGACGCCGAGCGAATAAATGTCCGCGCGATGATCGACCGAAAGTGGACGTTCAACTTGCTCCGGCGCCATGTAATGCGGCGTGCCCATCACCTGGCCTTCGCGCGTCAGTCGCATGGCCTCCGCGTCCTGGCCGAGAATTTTCGCGAGTCCGAAGTCGGCGATCTTCACGCGGCCCTTGCGATCCACCAGCACGTTCTCCGGCTTGATGTCGCGGTGAACGACGCCTTCGTCATGGGCGTATTGCAGCGCATCACAAATCTGCGGGATGAGTTGCAATGCCTCGCGCGGCGAAAGCCGGCCCGCACGTTCGAGCTGGCGCAGATTCGCGCCATCGACGAATTCCATGATGAAAAAGTGAAGGCTGGGGAGGGGATGGGGGATGGCGTCTGGCGTCTGGGACGGAGTGCGTCCGAATTCGTGGACACCAACGATGTTCGGGTGGCTCAGCCGCGCCAGCGCGCGCGCCTCGCGGTTGAAGCGTTCCTGGAAATTCGCGCCTTCCGCGCCCGCCGCCGGCAGCACTTTCAGTGCGACGATGCGGTCGAGGGCCGGCTGCCGCGCCTTGTAAACCGCGCCCATGCCGCCCGCGCCAAGCAGTCCGAGAATTTCGAGCTGCGGAAAAAGTTTGGCGATCTCGCCCAGCGACGGCGGCTGAAAGCGGGCGGTGGATTTCCCATCGCCCGATTCGGTGTCACCGCCGTGCGCGAGCAGACACGCCGGACAAAATCCCGCCAGCGCGCCGGCTGGCATCGGCTTGCCGCAACGCGGACATTTTTGCGCCTCTTTCAAAGTGGTTTTCATAGCTTCGATTCTTTCTCTACCCACCTCAGAAGCATTTTGGGCGAAGCGTTACCGAAAATTTGCAAATTTTTGATCAACCATCTGGGAGTCTATCGCAAGCGCGCGCGGAGAGGAAAGGCGTTTCACGCCCGTGGATGAAATTTGCGATGCACCTCGCGCAGCCGCTGTCCGGCCACGTGCATATAGACTTCCGTGGTGCTGATGCTCGCATGGCCAAGCAATTCCTGGATCACGCGCAAATCCGCGCCGTGCTCCAGCAAATGCGTCGCAAAACTGTGCCGCAACATGTGGGGCGTAACGCGGCGTTCGATACCGGAGCGCCGCACTCGACGCTTGATGCGCGACCACATCGTCCAAGATGCGAACGGCGTGCCGCGCTGGGTGAGAAAAACCGCCGCAGGCGAGCGCGGTGTCACCAAGGCAGGGCGTCCGACGGTCAGATAATTTTGGAGCGCGGCGATGGCTTTTTGTCCCACGGGCACGATGCGCTCCTTGTTGCCCTTGCCGATGACGTTGAGGAAACCGGCTTCAAGATGGAGTTGTTCGAGACGGACGCCGCGCAGCTCGGCCAAGCGCAAGCCGGAGGCGTAGGCCAGTTCAAGGATAGCCTGATCGCACAAGTCGGCGGGCGTGTTTTCGACGGGCGGCTTCAGCAACTGTTCAATCTCGGCGTCACTGAGAGATTTCGGCAATCGCTTCCACCGGCGCGGCAGCGAAAGATTTTCGGCGAGATTGAGCGGCAATAATTTCTCCGCCACCACGTAACGAAAAAAAGCCCGCAACGCCGCAATCTCCAGATAGACGCTTTCAGAACTCAACCGCCGCTGCGTGCCCTCTGGTTCGTTGGCCAGCGGTCGCTCGCGTTCGTGCAGGAGGAAATCGGTGAGATGCTTCAGCTCGACCGAATGCCAGTCGGTCAAACCATTTGCCGCCGCCCACGCGACGAACTTGC
Organism: Verrucomicrobiota bacterium; assembly: GCA_016195385.1. Classification (GTDB taxonomy): domain Bacteria; phylum Verrucomicrobiota; class Verrucomicrobiia; order Limisphaerales; family JACPZS01; genus JACPZS01. The sequence goes on along the minus strand of JACPZS010000139.1, from coordinate 4,146 downwards.
CGAGCAAACCGGCGTAAGTCTTCTGCGTGTGCTCCGCCTGCCCGCGCTCATGCCGGAGATATTGGAGAAAGTCTTCGACGAGGGTTTGCATAACTGAACACGATGCCAGTCTGCGCGATCAATTACGCCATCTGATTTTCTGGACAGATCGCCATTTCTTCCGCCGCAAAAGCAATCCCTGGCAGCGCGTGGATAATCTTCTGCGTCTCCACGCTCACGGTGATGACTTGGCCGATCAAGCGCACGATGTGTTGCTCGTCGTCCGGGCGGTTCGGGTCGCTGGTGATGTTGCCGTTTTCGTCTTTCGTCACGCGGTATTGGTCGATCACCCATTCGAGCGCGCTGCGGTTTCCGAGGCGGTAGTCATAGACCTCGGCGGGGATGCCGCTCAGGGTGAGGAAATCGTTGTAGAAGAGCGACACCTTGTCTTTGCTCAACTTCATCGCCTCGACGCGCCAGTCGAGTTTGACGGCTTTGTTCTCCTGCCGTTTCAGCGGAAACTCTTTGGCGGATTCGTAGTTAGCGTGCAGGTCGGCGAGTTGCTGGCCGGCGGCGGCGAAGGCGTGGAAAAGTTTCGCGCTGGCTTTCGGATTGTGGTCGGGCGTGGCGTCGCCCTGCATTTTCTCGACGGCGGCGAGCGGGAAGAATTGCGCTGGTGGGGCGAGACTACTGACGAGCCGGCTCGCGAGGACGCTCGCCCCACCGGCGGCGCGCAGAGGACTGACGCGCCCTACCACCCCTACGAACGGGATGCGCGGGAGTTCGCGTTTCAAATTCTCGGCGTAGCGGGTGCGGTAGGCGGGATGATGCAACAGCGCATAGAAGTAATGGAAAATGTCGGCCCGCGTGATGCCGTCGTCGTCATAGAAAATCTGGAACAGCGTCAGCGCCTTGGGCGTGATGTTGTCGCGCCGCTCCTTGCCGTCTTCGGTGCAGGTGAACAGCGGGAAGCATTGAAAGCCATCTGTGCTCGCGCAAAGGTGCAAGTCTGGAAGTTTGTCGGTCGCGAGGCAACTGAACGGCGAGCGTAACCCGACATCCGAAAGACAAATTACGCTGTTTTCTGTCTCCGACTTCTTGGTGGGAAAGAACTCATCGAACATCCCGGGCCGATCAATCAAAAGAGTGTCGTTGTAAAGCGAAAGTTCAGTGAAGGGGCGATAGAGTGCTTTGCGAATGAACTTGGCTGAAAACTTGGCTTCGACTTCATCGGTGAGGTGCCGCTTCAGCGTTTCACTCCATTTGATTTTCTCGTAGCTGACAAAGTTATCCACGTCCTTGGGCCGGCCCTTCTTTTGCCACCGATGCAGTTCCGCGTTGTAGTCGTCGGCAAATTGTTCGACGCGCTTGGCGAGCCGCTTCGCGTCGAAGTCATAGACGACGGCGTCGCGGTTGGTGGAAACGCCGAGCGAATAAGTGCGGAAGACGGTGGGCACGCTCGTGCCCGCCTTGGCCTCCTTGCTGCCGATGGGCAGGAAGGTGTCAAACTCCTCGTCGGTGTCGTTGGTGATCCAGTTGCCCTTTTTGTCCGGCGTGAGCTTCGTCCACTTCACGCCGGCGATGGAAGCGGTCGTTTCAAGCCGCGCGTACTTCTCTTCCTTGCGCCAAGGCACGGGCACGGCGTGGTAAAGGATTTTAGCCACGGAGATGCCGCCTCCGTTCGGCGAGGACCATTTCGGTGTCGCGGCTGGCGTGCAGGACGGCGAGCAGCCAGATTTCCGGCGGGCGGATGACGTAGAACAGGCCGTAAGGAAAACGGTCAAGATTCAAGCGGCGCACATCGCCAAAGCGAACAGCGTAGAGTTGCGCATCGCGACGAAGATTGCGGAAATGAGTTTTGAAATCATCTTTGAATTCCCAGCCCAGGCCGGGGCGCTGCCCTTCATACCAATCGAAGGCCGCCTGCAAGTCAGCGTTTAGGAGCGGGTGTTTTTTGAGCGCGAGCATTGGCGAATTCGCGGAACATTTGTTCAACGTCCGCTTCCGTGACGGGAATACGCAAGCTGGGGTCGGCTTCCATTTCAGCGAGGCGTTTCTGGACTTCGCTTTCTTGTGCGCTGATCAAGACGGAAGGTTGCTCGATTTCATCACGGTGTTCATCGAGCCAGCGCGTGAAGGCACGGCGTTCGGCCAGCGGCAGCGCCAGCACCTGGGATTCGAGTTGTTCCACACTCATGGTTGGGATTTTACAGCTTTGACTTTGGTTTGCGAACAAAAACATTGACGCTCACACCAACCTGGATGCCGAAGACGTTGTGCGTGGTGCCGGAGAGTTTCGGGTTCTTCCGCACGTTCCCGCCGAGGTCGAGGACGTAAATCAAATCGAAGTCCTTTTCCAGTTCCTTCCGCATCCCGTCGAAGGTTTTCTCCGTGACGAAACTGTTGTTGTTCACGAAGCACACAATCCCGCTGTCGCCAATGCGGTCGCTGGCGTAGCGGATGGCTTTCACGTACGGGTCGGAAAGCTTGCGCAGCAGGGTTGCCTTGGACGCTTCGCCATAGGTCGTGCTGACACGCCGATCCAGTTCGGGATACTTGCGGTTTTTGTTATTGTCGTTCTCGTCAGCCTGCCCCGCGTTGTAAGGAGGATTGCCAATGACCACGCGGATGGGAGCTTTCTTCTGCCGGTTGACGCGCTCGGAATTCTTTTCGTTGAAGAAGGCAAATTCCGTTTGATCCTTCTCGGCAGTTTGAAACGTGTCCACGAGGCAGATGCCCTCGAACGGTTCGTATTTGCCGGTCGCCTCCCAGTAGGCGTGCTCGATGCTCATCGAGGCCACGTAGTAAGGCAGAAGCATGATTTCATTACAGTGGAGTTCGTGCGCAAACTTGTGCGGCAGCGCGGTCTTCGGAATGTGCCGCATGATGTTGACGATGAAATTGCCCGTGCCGGTGAAGGGGTCGAGGATGTGAACGTCGCGGTCGGCGAGGGTCTTGCCGAATTCCTCCCTCAGCACGTGCTCGACGCTGGCGACCATGAAGTTCACGAGCGGTTGCGGCGTATAGACGATGCCGTGCGTGTCGGCCACCTTCACGCAGAAGCCCTGAAAGAAGCGTTCATAGACGGTGTTGAGGAACGTCTGCTTCTCATGGAAATCGGTGATGGTGGCGGCGGCGTTTTCGATTGCGCCGTAGAAATGTTCCAGGCTCTTGCTGAAATCGTCGCGGCTGAACACGCGGGAGTTGAGGGCGGTGATGACTTTTTCAATCTCCTGCGCGATGACGTTGCGCGAGATGAAATCGGCCACGTCGAAGATTTTGCGGAAGGTGCGCTCGGTGAGGATGTGCTGAATGATCATCTCCTCGACGGCTTCGAGGGAGATGTTGGGATTGAGCGAGCCGCGGCAGAGGGAGCAGAAGTCTTCAAACGCGGTGATGAACTTCTTGTTGGTCTGGCGTTCCTTTTCAATGAGGGCTTTGAGGCTCGCGCCAATCTGCGGGACTTTGTCGCGGAATTCTTCGACAGCCTTTTCCCATTCCGCGATGGCGGGCGGGGCGAATTCGAGAAACAGCGTGAGGACGTGGACGAGGTCTTCGGATTTGGTCAGGTCGGCTTCGTAAAACCGCTCGCTGTTCTGGTAAAGCACGGCGCGGTCGGGCTGCCAGAAAAGGATGTTCTGCTTCGGGTAGCCGATGGAGAACTTGTGTTTGATTTCCTTGTCGAGGTCGTCAGCGGAGTCCTTGGCTTCCCAGAGGCCGTGATTGAGGCCGTAGTTGTCGAGCAACACGCCGTCGGCTGAGGCATCGGCCTGGCCCTTGCGTTTGATGCGGTATTCGGGGACGAGTTTCCAATCGAACTGGCGGGCGCAGGATTCGAGCAGTTCCTGAAACGCGGAGCGGACGGCGGTTTCGTGTTTGATGCCGAGCCGAGCAAATTTGGCGAGGTTGTCGTAATAAGCGGCGACAACTTTGTGCATGGGCTTGAGGGTCAGGCTCGGCATGAGTTTCCTATCCGTTCTTGCGGGAGCATAGCGTTGCAGGCGCGAGTTGCCAGCGATTTTCTCTGGCCTGTCGGAACTCCATGAGAATGTCCCCATTGTAACTCGATAAGAATGTCCCCTGGAGGCGGGGTTGCGGTAGCAACCTCGCCACAAACATGGAGACGTTAACAATGAGCGGGAATGAACGGGAACGAATGACGGTGAT
>JACPZS010000116.1 GCA_016195385.1 Verrucomicrobiota bacterium | reverse complement strand
GGCTCGGCGAGAAACTGAATTTGCGTAAAACGATTCGCGAAGAACTGCCGGAACTCCGCTCCGACTGCCCCATTCTTTTCACCCAACACCACCAGGCACACGCCGCAAGCGCTTTCTTTCCGTCACCGTTCGATGAATCTGCGATTCTGACCGTCGATGGCGTGGGCGAATATGCGACTACGACGATTGGCAAGGGCAGCGGCGATCAAATTGAAGTGCTTCAGGAAATTCGCTTTCCGCACTCGCTCGGTTTGTTCTATTCCGCCTGCACGGCCTACTGCGGATTTCGCGTGAACTCCGGCGAATACAAATTGATGGGCCTGGCTCCGTACGGTGAACCAAGTTACGTGGCCGCCATTTACGAAAATCTCCTCGACCTCAATCACGACGGTTCATTCTGGCTGAATCTTGACTACTTCGATTTCCTGCGAAGCTGGCAAATGACGAGTGAAAAATTTCACCGCCTCTTCGGTGGCCCGCCGCGCGTGTCCGAAGCGCCAATTGAGAAGCGACATTTGGATCTGGCCTGTTCGGTGCAGCAAGTGACGGAAGAAGTGATGCTGGGTTTGGCAAGGCAGGCCCGCGAGCGTACCGGCGCGCGCAACCTCTGCCTCGCTGGCGGCGTGGCGCTGAACTGTGTGGCCAATGGACGAATTCTCCGCGAGAAAATCTTCGAGCGGATTTGGATCCAACCTGCTGCGGGCGACGCAGGCGGCGCGCTGGGTGCGGCACTGTCCGTTTGGCATGCGGCGGCGGCCAAGCACGGCCCTGCGCGCCAAACGAAACCGGACGATGCCATGTCCGGCGCGCTACTCGGCCCGGAGTTCTCGAACGACGAAATCGAAACGGTGCTTCGCGCTCATCGGGCGATTTATCAACGCCTCGATGAAGCCGCGCTCGTGCAGCGAACGGTCGAATTGATCGCCTGCGAAAAAGTCATCGGCTGGGTGCAAGGGCGGATGGAATTTGGCCCGCGCGCATTGGGCAATCGTTCCATTCTCGGCGACCCGCGCTCGCCGCGAATGCAGTCGCAGATGAATTTGAAAATCAAATTCCGCGAATCCTTCCGGCCCTTCGCTCCCGTCGTGCGACGCGAGCAGGTGGCCGACTATTTCGAGTTGGACGCCGAATCGCCGTACATGCTGTTCGTCGCGCCGGTGAAAAGCAGCCTGCGGCGCGCGGTTCCGGCCGCCGCGCAAGGCCTGGATCGTCTCCAACAAGTTCGCTCCACCATTCCCGCCGTCACGCACGTCGATTGCTCGGCACGCATTCAAACGGTCACCGCCGCGCAGAATCCGTTGCTGTACCGCTTGCTGGCTGAATTCGAGCGAGTGACTGGCTGCGGCGTCCTTGTGAATACGTCGTTCAACGTGCGAGGCGAACCAATCGTCTGCACTCCGGATGACGCCTATCGGTGCTTTGTAAACACCGAAATGGATTATCTCGTCATCGGCTCCTTCCTTCTGGAACGCGTCGCGCAGCCGCAAAAAAATATCGCTCGCTCGCACGAACCAATCCCCGATTGACGTGAAGCTCAAACTCAAAGAAGACCCGCGCGAGTGGCGGAAATTTGCGCTGGCCGCGGCCGCTGGCAGCGCAGGTGTACTGGCATTGCTCTGGAAACGCCACGCGGTTGACACTGGCAACATTCGTATTCTAGCAGGCGCCGTGGCGCTGACGGTTCTCATCGGCCTCATTTGGCCGCGTGTCGTTCGGCCTGTTTATCGCGCCGCGATGACGGGCAGTTTTTACGGCGGCCAGATCGTGGGGCGCGTGTTATTGTCCGTGCTCTTTCTCCTCGTGTTGACGCCGCTGGCGCTGCTGCTCCGCGTCCTCGGCAAAGATTTGCTGCGGCTCAAGCGCGACCCGCGAGCGCAGACTTACTGGCGTGAGGCAAAATGGAGCGACGATTTTGACCGGCAATTTTGAGCCACGGCAAAGTACGCATAAGAAAATGAGTTCAATCCGGCGGCGATTCAAATTGGCGATGGTTTACTGGTGGGTCGCCGTGGGATTGTTCGTGTCCGCCCGTGCGGCTGATTTGCTCAAGTGGCAATCCGCCGCCGGCCATCGCAGCGCCGCGCTGAACGTGATCGTTTCGACGAACGCCGGCTTCACGCGACTCGGAGCGAGTTTAACGGGGATCAATTTCACGAACATCCTTCCCGAACAACGCCACCTCACCAATCAAATTCTGCTCAATGGCTCCGGCGTCGCTGCAGGCGATGTGGACGGCGACGGCTGGGCGGATCTTTTCTTCGCGAGCCTCGATGGGCGAAGCCGTTTGTTTCGCAATCTCGGCGATTGGAAATTCGCGGATGTCACGGAGTCAGCGGGCGTGGACTGCGCCAGCATTTCCGCGACTGGCTGCGCGCTGGTGGATCTCGACGGCGATGGCGATCTCGATTTGATCGTGAACTCGCTGGGACAGGGCACGCATGTTTTTTTTAACGACGGCAAAGGCCATTTCACAAAATTCCTACCCGTGCTTAACCAAAAAATGGGCGGCGTGTCCCTCGCGCTCGGCGATTTGGATGGCGACGGTTTTCTGGATCTCTACGTGGCGAACTACCGGACGTCCGCGCTGATGGACATTCCCAACGCCCGCGCCACATTCAAGACCGTGGACGGCACGCTCATGGTGGACACGCTGAACGGCCGACCGGTCGCGGATGATCCCGAGTTGCGCGACCGCTTTGTCATCGGGCCGCGACGCAGCATCGATGAACAGGGCGAGCCGGATGTAATTTTTAGAAACCTTGGCGGAACCAATCTGGTTGTGATGCCATTCACTGGCGGAAATTTTCTGGACGAGGACGGCCGCCCGCTGGCGCGCCCGCTGTTTGATTGGGGACTTTCGGTGATGATTCGTGACGTGAACGGCGACGGCCTGCCGGATATTTACGTGTGCAACGATTTCCAAACCGAGGATCGTTTTTGGATCAATCAAGGCGGCGGACGCTTCCGCCTGCTGCCGCGACTGGCCCAGCGCAAGACCAGTCTGTTTTCGATGGGTGCCGATTTCGCCGACATCAATCGCGACGGCCACGATGATTTCCTGGTGCTGGACATGTTGAGCCGCAGCCACAGCCGCCGGATGCGGGACATGCTCGACGGCACGCCGCCGATTTACGTCGTCGGCCAGATTGACAATCGCCCGGCCTACAGCATGAACACGCTTTTTCTCAATCGTGGCGACGACACGTACACCGAAATCGCGCAGTTCAGCGGGTTGCACGCTTCCGAGTGGTCATGGGCGTGCGTGTTCCTCGACGTGGATCTCGATGGCTGGGAAGACGTGCTTATCACGAACGGCATGGAGCGCGGCGCACGCGATCTGGACATCGCGGAGAAAATCAAAGCGATGCGCGCCGCGCGCAAATTATCCGACACCGAAGTCTTCGAGGCCCGGCGCATGTTCCCACGCCTCGCGACGGCCAACCTCGCGTTTCGCAATCGCGGCGACTTGACCTTCGCGGAGATGGGTCACGCGTGGGGCTTCGATCTCGCCGGCATCTCGCACGGCATGGCGCTGGTCGATCTGGATAACGACGGCGACCTGGACGTCGTTGTGAATAATCTGAATGAGGCCGCCGCAATTTATCGCAACGAGGCGGGCGCGCCGCGCATCGCCGTCCGTCTGAACGGAGCGACGCCGAATACGCGCGGCATTGGCGCGAAGATAAAAGTGCTCGGCGGCGCGTTGCCGATGCAGAGCCAGGAAATCATCGCGGGTGGACGCTATCTCTCGTCGGACGATCCGATGCGCGCGTTTGCTGCCGGCTCGCTCACGAACGAAATGAAAATTGAAGTCGCCTGGCGCAGCGGCAAACGCAGCGTTGTCCACGGTGCGAAGCCAAACCGCATTTACGAAATTGCCGAGACCGCCGCCGAGGCGCCGCCGCCAGTGGTTGCGCCCATTGCGTCGCCGCTCTTCGTGGACGTGGGCACGATGATTCAACATCGCCACGCAGATGCCGAGTTCGACGACTTCGCGCGGCAGCCGTTATTGCCGAAAAAATTGAGCCAGCTTGGCCCCGGTGTCTCTTGGTTCGATGTGGATGGTGATGGTTTTGAGGATTTGATCATCGGCGGTGGCCGAAGCGGTTCCCTCGCCGTATTTCGCAACGACGGACGCGGCGGCTTCCAACCCATGACGAATGCGACTCTGAATCTGCCGTTGGCTCGCGATCAAACCACGGTGCTCGCCTGGAGAAAATCCCCAACGCAGACCATCTTACTCGCCGGCTCGTCCAACTACGAGGACGGCTCGACGAACGGAAGCTGCGTTCAGCAATTCGATCTCGCTAATGGGAGCGTGAGCGAGGCGTTGCCCGGCTTTGAATCGAGCGTCGGGCCGCTCGCACTGAGCGACTTGGACGGTGACGGAGATTTGGATTTATTCTTCGGCGGCCGCGTCGTGCCCGGCAAATATCCCGCCGCTGCTTCGTCCGCGATTTTCAAAAACGTCGGCGGCAAGTTCGAGTTGGACGCCGAAAATTCAAAACAACTGGCGGCGATTGGCCTCGTCAGCGGCGCGATTTTCACGGACATCGACGGCGATGGTGACGCGGATTTGCTGCTTGCGTGCGAATGGGGTCCACCGCGCCTCTTTCTCAACGAGCGCGGAAAATTGATTGATGCAACGGAACGCTGGGGCTTGACCAACTTTTCCGGCTGGTGGAATGGCATTGCCGTCGGCGATTTTGATGAAGACGGCCGTCTGGATTTCGTGGTCACGAATTGGGGCCGCAACACTCCTTACGATGATCAGCGAGCGCAGCCATTGCAAATCTATTACAGCGACTTCAAGGGCGACGGCAGCCTGGACATAATTGAAACGTACTTCGATTCCGGTTTGAAAAAGCGCGTGCCAGAGCGGCAACTGACTGTGCTCTCGAAGGCGCTTCCGTTTCTGCGCGATCGGTTCACTTCGCATCGCGCCTTCAGCACGGCGAGTGTCGAAGAAATTCTTGGCGATCTAGCGAAGCGCGCGCGCATCGTGGAAGCCCGCTGGCTCGAATCAACTGTGTTCCTGAATCGTGGCGATCATTTCGAGGCGATCGCGCTCCCGGCCGAGGCGCAATTCGCCCCCGCGTTCGGCGTGTGCGTTGGTGATTTCGATGGCGACGGCCACGAAGATTTGGTGCTTGCTCAGAATTTTTTCGCCGTGCAACCGGAAACGCCGCGTTACGACGGCGGCCGAGGCCTGCTGTTGCGCGGTGATGGGCGCGGCGGTTTCCAGGCGGTGCCGGGCCAGGCGAGCGGATTGGAAATCTACGGCGAACAACGCGGCGCGGCGGTTGCGGACTTCGACAACGATGGCCGTCTGGACGTCGCAGTCGCGCAGAATGGCGCGTCGACGACACTCTATCACAACACCGGTGGTAAGCCCGGTTTGCGCGTTCGGCTCGCCGGGCCAACAGAGAATCCAACAGCGGTCGGCGCTTCGCTGCGGCTTGTCTTTGGCGAACGCAGCGGTCCGCGCCGCGAGGTTCACGCCGGCTCAGGTTATTGGTCGCAGGACAGCGCCGTGCAAATCATGGCCACGCCAACGCCGCCCACGCAGATCGAAGTTCGCTGGCCGGATGGGCACAAAACTATGTCGGCGATTCCGCCAGCGGCACGAACAATTGAAGTCAAACTGGACGGAACCGTGGATGCGATGGAGCGTTGAACACTCCACGCCTCATTGCGGGGGCTTGCCGCCTGATTCGACAATTTGGAGATACTGCCGGAAGGATGGTTCGGTCGAATGCGAATCACTTCGGCAAATTCTGTTTGCGCTTCCGCCAATTGATTGGCATTGGCAAGTTCGACGCCGAGCAAATAACGCGCTTCCCAATAACGCGGACGCAGCCGCACCGCTTCCCGCAGGCTGGCCATCGCTTCGGGGCGGCGTTTCAACGCGGCGTAGGCGGCGGCAAGTTGCAGATGCGCGCGCGGGTCCTCTGGTCGCAATTGCCGCGCCGCGAGAAATTCCGTCAGCGCAGACTCGGGTTGGGCTTCTCGCAAACGCACCTGGCCGAGTTCAAGCCGGCCCTCCGCAAGATCGGGTCGGAGCGCGAGCGCATGCAACAAATTCTCCGCGGCTTCCGGCAGCTTGCCTTGCTGCGCGAGCAACCGTCCGAGCTGGAAAAACGCGACATGGTGATGCGACACGAGCGCCGCCACACGCCGCCATTGGGCAATCGCGGCGTCCATGTCGCCGGATGATTCGAGGAATTCCGCGAAATTCTCGGCCGGCCGGGGATCGCGCGCACTCTTCGCCACCGCTTCCTCATACATCGCGCGCGTTTCCAAAAATTCGCGCGGGTGCATCCGCGCGCGCGTCTGGGAGATTTTCTCGGCGAGAGCCTGGAGGCGCGCGAGACTGTTGAGTTGATTGGTGAACGGCGCGTCGGCGAGCCGTTGCAACATCGCTTCGTAAGCTGCGTTGCGATTCCAATCGCTCAAGCCGAGGCGTCGCTCGCAAACTTCGGCGGTCGCCCACTCGCCCTGCCGCCGCTCGATCATCGCCGGTGGAAGTGCGTTTTCAAGTCTCTGGGCCAGGAGCCGCGCCAACTGATAGTTCCCTTCGAACGTGAGGTGAACATGATCGTAAAAAAATTCGCGGCCAAAGATCGCCTGCGGACTTTCGCGCGCCAGTTCCGCTTCAGCATCGACGAGTTGCGCGCCCTGGCGTGCGAAGCGTCCGGCGACGTCGCGGACAATGGCGTTGAGCGCCGCGTCCGTCCGAAACGGCAGGGAGTCCACGTCCCGCGCGCGCTCATAAAACCCGCGGGCCTGCACGAAATTCGTCAACTGCTCCGCGCACCGTCCCGCGCGAAACGGCAGTTCGGCGAATTCGCCATCGCTGCGCGCCGCTTGCTCGAATAATTCGAGCGCGGCGGAAAACTGGTTCGCCATTTCCAATTGCGTTCCGCGTCCGTAGAGCGCCTTCCAATTCGTCAGTTCCGCTTCACTCAACCCGCGGCGGTGCGCCGACGCGAACGGAGCGCAGTCGCGCAAATTGCTCGCCACCGTGCACACCAGCGGCTTCACGCCCGCGCTCACTCCAGCCCGCACGATATCCTCCAGATTTTTTTGAAAATGGGAGTGGACAGCGGAGCGGAGCGGATCATCAGGTGGGAGTTGGTGTTCCTGGAACATCTTCATCCCTTCCCAGGACGCTGGCCCGGCGCGGCGTTTCAGCCGGTCGCCCGTCGCTTGAATCAACTGGCCCAGCCGCGTCGTTCGCAACGCCAGCGTGGCGCGGATGATCCCGAGCGAACTTGTTGTTCCGCCCAACACGGGACTCGCGCCGAACGGCCCTTCCATCTCGTTGTTGCCCATGTAGAGAATCCACGCGTCGCCGCCGTAACGGGCGCACTCGCGCGCGATGGGCAGAATGGCGTGCGAGTTGATCGCCGTCATCGCGACACAAATCACCTCGATTTCCCTGCCCGGAAAACGCTCGCGCAACAGCGCCTCCAGGTAACGGCCGACGCCGTATGCCGGCTTGGGATCGCCCAACGCGGCGGATTCGCCGAAAACAAAAATGCGATACGCGCCCGGCGGCTTCACAGCGCGAATGACCTGTGGACTCGGACTCCGCGCCATGCCCGTCGGGAAGAAGCGCCAGCCGAATCTGGCGTTCTCGATCAGCACCCGCTCGCCGTTTTGCCGGCGCTCCAGGAAAAAAGAAGTTTCGTAACCGTATCCAGCCAGCCGGAGAATCAACTCCACGAGACCGAGCAGAAAACATGGAACGAGCGCCATCGCCAGCAGGCGAAAGCCCCAGCGCTGCCCACTTGAAAGGCTTCGCATCGCGGCGGAACTGTTCGCCGCTTGAGCCGCCACTTCCCTTTGCCGCCGCTGCGCGCGTGAATTTTTAGATTTCAATTGTTCGGCGCAGATTAGCAATCATCTCTCCGCGCGAAAACAAAAATGGGGCACGCCGCTCGGAGACCTTCGTGCCTCGGCGTCTTGGTGGCCTCGCAACAACCATTCTCGGGCGCGAAACACGATCAATCTGCTTTCCGATCCTGCGGCGCTCGTGTATTCACCAGCGACACACTTGAACCAGGAAACATCATGGACTTGAAAAACAAAATCGCCCTTGTCACCGGCGGCACCAAAGGCATCGGCGCGGCCACCGCCATCGCGCTCGCCCGCGACGGCGCGAACGTCGCCATCATTGGGCGCAATGAGGACGAAGACGCGCGCGCCACAAAAAAAGGCGTCGAATCGCTGGGCCGGCGTTGTGAAATCATCGTCGCCGATTGCGGCCGACCCGCCGAAGCGGCGCGCTGCGTGCAGGAAACCGTGGCGAAGCTCGGCGGAGTGGACGTGCTCGTTCACTCGGCCGGCGGGCCGGTCAACGGCGGCTTGTTCGAGATCACGCCGGAGCTGTGGAGCGCCGCCTTCGATGTCCACGTCCATGCGATTTTCCACCTCTGCCGCGCCGCGATTCCGCTCATGCAAAAGAAAAAGGAAGGCGCGGTGATTCTCGTTTCCTCGACGGCGGGCATTCGCGGCGTCATCACGAACGTCGCGTATCAAGTCGCCAAAGGTGCGCTGCCCCAGTTCGCCCGCGCGCTGGCCCGCGAGTTCGCCAACGACAACATCCGCATCAACTGCGTCGCGCCGGGCGTAATCCGCACGCGCTTCCACGCGAACATGAGCGAGCAGCAGAAAAAGTTGAACCTGGAGCAACGCATCCCGCTCCATCGCGAGGGTACGCCCGAACAGGTCGCGAGCGTCATCGCCGAATTGATCAAAAACGATTACCTCACGGGCGAAACCTTCACCATCGACGGCGGCCTGACCATGCGCATCGCGTAGCCGCCGCGTTCCCACGTGGAAAACCGCGCCCGCCACAATATGCGGAAGCAAATCATCATCCTTCTGAGCCTCCTGCTCGTCGGGATTGGTTTCGTCGCGTGGCGCGCTGCTCAATCGAACGCTTCCGTCTCGGCGCGTCCCACCGTTACCTTTGCCGGACGGATGGCTGGAAGCACAAATCTAGCCGTGTTCAAGCTCACAAACACCAGTCCACGCGCGATTCTCGTTGTTCAAGTTCTGGGGGAAGTCCTCATTGACGGCAAGTGGTTTAACTACTTTGTATATTCATCCTCGCTCCCGCCCTCGTCCACATCGCAGCCGGGAGTGGCAACGAATGTCTTTTCCCGCTTATTAGAACCCGGCGTACTTACAAGCATTGCGGTTGATTGGCCTAAATTCCGGGGGGTCTGGCGAGTTCGGATTTTTTACCAAAGCGAGGCGAAAGGCTTGCGAGCAGTAATGTTGAAAGCGCGGGAGGTGTGGCTCTCCCGCAACATTCGAGGTTGGAGCGCACGTCCATGGGGCGACTTGGAGGAAATCACCAGCAGCGAAATCTCAAATTGATAGCAGCCAGCCTGTTCGCGCACGCCTCGACTTTTAATGGCACATTATGCGGAAGCAAATCATCATCCTTCTGAGCCTCCTGCTCGTCGGGATTGGTTTCGTCGCGTGGCGCGCTGCTCAACCGAACTCTTTCGCCTTCACGCGCCCAACTATCACCTTTGCCGGGTACAGGCCTGGGATACCCAAACGAGCTGTGTTCTTTGTCACAAATAGCAGCCCTCAGACTATTCTGCTTGGCGAAGAACAGAAGCAATTCCTCGTTAGAGGCAAGTGGATTAACTCCTCCACGCCATCGCACGTGCCCCCACCTTCGGCCTCATTGGAGACGTTCGAGACGATGAAGACTTTTTCGCCTTCGTTGCAACCTGGCGAACACAAAAGCATTGCTGTCATTGGACCTGAAAAGGCGGTCTGGCGAATTCAAATTTCCTACCAACGCGAGGTAAAAGGATTAAGAGCATTGGTGATAAAAGTGCGGAATTCCTGGCGCACCCGCAGTTGGCCTAAATTGGTGGGCCAGGAATTGGACACCGATCAAATCACCAGCAGCGAAATCTCGAATTGATGGCAGCCAGACTGTTCGCGCACGCCTCGACTGTGAATGGCATATTATGCGGAAGCAAATCATCATCCTTCTGAGCCTCCTGCTTGCCGGGATTGGTTTCGTCGCATGGCGCGCTGCCCGATCAAACGCTTTCAACCCCAAGCGCCCGACCGTGACCTTTGCGGGCCGGGAGCCTGTTCACCTCCAGCGAACCGCAGTCTTCTACGTCACCAACCGAGAGCCGCAGGAAATCATGATTGAGTCTGTTGAGGTGGAACTCTTCATTGAAGGCAAGTGGGTTAGTTCCTTTGGCCGGGGAGGTGCCGAGATTACCTTCCAGAATATCATCGAGCCAGGGGGACGCACAAAGATTTTTGTCAAGCACCAGGAAGACCATCCTTGGCGAATTCAAATTTACTACCAACAGGAGACGAAAGGATTAAAGGATCTGTTGAGAAGAGCACGGGAAGCGTGGCGCGATCGTAGTTGGTTTCAGTTGAAACGCCAGGAATGGAACACCGATCAAATCACCAGCAGCGAAATCTCGAATTGATGGCCATCAACTCCAAGCTGGAACCATGCAGTTGATTCGGGGTGGAACGGCCAACTTGGCCGTTCTCGGCGACAACCTGCCGCCGAGCTTCGACGCCGCAGATTACCGAATCAGATAGTGGATTGCAGGCGGACGCACGCACGATCGGCGGGCGAGTCGCCCGCCGCAACGGGCCAGTGGCCCGTTCCACCCCAGCCCCAAGTGGCATCGTTCCGGCTAAAAGCACTCAACCGGCGGACACCTCAAAGCATCCGCGGGCTGGATAGGTAACGGTCTTATGGCAGCTTGCTTGGCATTACTGCACCACTTTGCCTGGTTGATGTTCCTACAACCACTGAGGCTCACCCTCACCCCAACCCTCTCCCTCGGGGAGAGGGAGAAGTTTCCGTCTGCGTTGGGCGCTCAAGGTCGCTGGAATTTCCAGAGCGGACGAAGAAGGTTCCCTCTCCTGGGGGAGAGGGTTAGGGTGAGGGCGGACCATGCTACCAAAACACTTTTGCTTTTATGCGGCCTGCGATTGCGCCTGGGCGGTAATCGGCGCGCTCATCGCGCTCTCCGCATTATCATCCACGGCGGACATATAGACTTGATACACCTGACCGGGCGTCAGGTTTGTGAGCACCAGCAGCGGGGCAGGGGAACTCCCCGCGAGCACCGGTCGCAGATCGATTCCCGGCCGTTGCAGGTAGCAGCGATACCGTGTGGCATTGGGCGACGCATCGCACGTCACCTGGAACTGCCCCGGCGTGGCGTTGTTCACCGTGACATTCTGCGGCACCTCGGGGGTGCTTGGCGCGCCGGGCACATTCAGACCGAAGGCGAGCCAGCGTGAATCATCCGGGCCGATCAACTGCTTCAGCTCGGCGACCAACCCGCTCAGGCACGCGCGCATCGCGTCATACGCCGCATCGCGCGGAGCCTTGCTCGTCGCGCAGGCCAGCTTGCCTGCGCTCACCCCGGCGCGCGCGTTGGTCAGCGCGGTGGCCAATGCCAGCGCCTGCGCGGCCGTGATATTATGCGCTGCATCTTCCCAGGAAGTATGATTACCGAAGAACGTCTGCAAGTTGCCCAGCAGCGTGGCGAGGAACGCGTCGCTGCTCTCGACTGCGATGGAGTTATGGAACCCCGCCGCCACCCAGGCCTGGTTAAACGAGCTGCCCAGGTATTGCTTGAGATAATCACGCGTCTGCTGGCACCAAAGATAAACGGTGTCCAACTGCGTGTGATATGCGTCATAGAGTCCCTTGAGCGCGGCGCAATTCGCCTTATAGGACGCCTGCGTGTTGAGCAACGTCGTGCGGTTGGCCGTAATCACCGCCTGCGTGTTGATGACCAGCGGGATGCCTGAACCGACTGTGCCGGCACCGGTGATGCACTGATCCGTTAACGACATCACGTCGTCATAACTTTTCGGAATGTTATTCGAACCCATAGTTTTACCTTTCTACTCTGCGTTGTTATGTTTGGGGCGCACTTGGGACGATGCCGCCGCGCGCCCGGCCCGGCCGTTGGGCCGGGCTGGAGGGATAATTCGACCGCTCTGGAAAAAAACTTTAATCCTCTTTCAAAAAATGCCGCGCCCCATCGGCGACGCCAGATGTGTCCGGCGAAAATGCCGCGCCCCATCGGCGACGCCAAATGGGTCCGGCGAAAATGCCGCGCCCCATCGGCGACGCCAGATGTGTCCGGCGAAAATGCCGCGCCCCATCGGCGACGCCAATTGTGTCCAGCGAAAATGCTGTGCCCAATCGACGATGCCAAATGTGTCCGGCAAAGGTCTGGAAGCCGTCCAACGACGGCAATTCAGCGCAAAAGGCCGGGAAATGACGAAAAATGTGGGAAACCTCCTCCCATACTCACCATTGAGAGGGGCGTTGTCCCCAACGACTCTCTGCACCAAAGACGCGAGACACGGATTTCACCGATTGTCACGGATTCAATTCCTGCCCCTCCGTGAAACCCGTGAAATCCGTCTCAAACCACTTGCTCTCCTCAGCTTGCACCAAATCCAATGGGCGGCGGTAATTGCCAGATCCATATTTACCCTCGCAATGAGGCAGACCTTGGCCAAAACACGCTCGACAGCCAGCAAAGCCCGCCTAAACTGCCGCCGATGTTCGCACCACTCCCTAATCACTTCACGGATGTGCTTAACCGCAAACTGCGGCCGAATACCTGCTAGGCAATAACGGCCATGCTAATACGAGATACACTTCCAGAGGATGCGAAAGCGGTTTCGGTACTGGTCGACGCCGTTGCACGAGAGCGACGCTATCTCGCTGCCACTGCTGGGTTCTCGGAGGAGTCCACCGCTTCGTTCATCGCATCCGTGAAGGCCGCGAAGGGAGTCCATTTGGTAGCGCTGGTGGACGATGCGGTCGTCGGTTGGTGCGACATCACTCCGGCGTCCTTTGAAGGGATGACGCACGCCGGCAGGCTCGGTATGGGAGTGAAAGCGGGCTTCCGCGGCCAGGGGATTGGGAAGGGATTGCTGAAGGCGGCCTTGAATCGAGCATTCAGCCAGGGACTGGAGCGAGTCGAGCTCGAGGTGTTTCGCTCGAATGCTGCGGCGATCCGCCTTTACGAAGCGCACGGGTTTCTCCGCGAAGGAGTCAAGGTCCGCGCACGGAAGCTGGACGGAATGGCAGACGACATACTGCTTTTCGCAATGTTCAAAAATGCCTAACAATGCGCTGTAGCAGCTAAAGGCGCGAGACACGGATTTCACCGATTGTCACGGATTCGATTCCTGCTCCTCCGTGAAACCCGTGAAATCCGTGTCAAAATTCCTTCCCTGCCAAATCACCCCGCATCCAGCGGGCTGCGCACGCCCAGGCCCGGCTTGCTCATCACGTGCGTATAAATCTGCGTCGTCTCCACGCTGGCATGGCCGAGCAGTTCTTGCACGGTGCGGATGTCGGTGCCGCTCTCCAATAAATGCGTGGCGAAGGAATGGCGAAGTGTATGGGTCGAAACCCGCTTGTGAATGCGCGCCTTGAGGGCTGCCGCTTTCACCGCGCGTTGCAAATTATCCTCCAACTGATGATGCCGCCGCACCTGGCCGCTCGCCGGATCGCGCGCCGGTTTCCGCGCGGGGAAGAGCCAGAACCACGCCCACTCGTGCGGAGCCTTGGGGAACTTGCGCGCCAGCGCATCCGGCAGCCACACGCCGGGCAGGCCTGCCTTCCGGTCGCCCTGCCAGACGGCCCGCGCCCGCGCCAATTGCTCCCGCAGGGCCGCGCGCAACGACTCCGGCACCATCGTCACCCGGTCCTTGAAGCCCTTGCCGTCCCGCACCAGAATCTGCCGCCGCTCCAGGTCCACATCCTTGATCCGCAGGCGCAGCAATTCGATCAACCGCAGCCCGCTGCCATACAGCAATTGCACCGGCAGGCGATAATCCAGTGCCACGGCTTCCAGCAACCGCGCGACCTCCGCCGCGTTCAACACGGACGGCAGCCGTGCCGGTCGCCGCGCGCGCGCAAACCCGTCCAACTCGCCGAGTGGCTGGCCGAGCACCTCGGCATACAAGAATATCAGCGCGTTGAGCGCCTGATTCTGCGTGGCGGCCGCCACGTTGCGCTCCGTGGCCAGATGCCCGAGAAACGCCGCGACCTCCTCCGCCCCCAAATCGCGCGGATGCCGCCAGCTTGCACCCCTCTCTCTGGGGAGAGGGGTTGGGGGTGAGGGAGGGCCGCTCACAGGCAACGCGCCTGCGCCGGGGTGAGGTGCGGGTGCCTCTTGCCGGTGAAACACCAGGAACCGCCGGATCCAATGCCAATAAACCTCCTCCGTGCGCGCCGAATAGTGGAAAAACCGGATCACTTCATGAACTTGTTCACGCAACTTGAGCTTGGGGTTGGGAATGAAACGCGGGCGTTCCTTCGGCTTGCCGGAGCCAGCGGCGGATTGACTTGAGTGCGGCGGCAAAAACATGCTGGACAAGGCCAACCGAATCGGGAAAGGTGGCATCTGTCAACAATAAAACCGCACCAGAGTGCGGCAATAACACGGGAAAATGAAAATAAAACCGCACTCTTTGCGGCTCACTTACTGTTAGGCGGCCATCCTCCATGAACCACAATGCGAAAAATGAAGCGAAAGTCCGTCAAACTGAAGTTGCGCGGACTGGCCGCATTCCTGTTGGGACTGATGTCCATCACCGCCACCTCCGCAACCCGAGCATCGGATATCTTGTCCGTGTCATACGCGAAACGGAGGCGCTGATTTCGTCTGGCGAGTGCCATCCAGATTGGGGGAAGAAGCGAGTCGTGGCTTTACAGAAGATGCTTGAAGCCAAGGAAAGCAAACTACAGAAAAAACGTGCGAGCAAGTGAACCGCCTAACCATGCGCTGCAGCGAACCCGGCCATCGCGTCGCGGTTGCAATCGCACGCCCTCGTGGGCCGGGTCGCTGAGCTTGGGTCGTTAGGCCGCTGCCCACCCCGTGCGCTTTCGAGCATCACAGTCCGGCGGTTCGGGAGTCGCGGGCGAGGTCGGAGCATTTGGGCGGTCGTGCGGTTCACGGCTCGCGCCAGTTCCGGCGTGGCGCGGCGAGCGGACGGTTTCCTTTACGAGTTCGGATGTCGTTGGAGATGCGAGAGCGGTCTGGCTGCGCCCGTTCGGTTACGACGGGCAAGGGCGGCAGCGTCTCGTCGTTCGAGAGTTTATGATTTGCCAGTCACACTCAACGCGGCCTAACCATGCGCTGCAGCGAACCCGGCCCTCGCGTCGCGGTTGCAATCGCACGCCCTCGTGGGCCGGGTCGCTGAGCTTGGGTCGTTAGGCCGCTCAGGGCGCGTGAGGTTTGCAGGATTGTTCGGTCAGATGTGTTGTAGTGTGTCAGTCAACGTCAAAGAGAAAGGTCAGTTTATGATTACTCAGTTGCTCAAGCAAAGAGTTGTTTCCGACAGAGGGATGGCGCACTTCTGTCAGATTGTCTGCTCCGTCGTCGCCGGGTTGGTGCTGGTGTTCGGATTCCGCAGGCTTCCAGCGTTAGAGCTTGCCGAGGCCCAGCTATTTTCAGCCTGCGTTCAGACGCTGTTTCTCGCAGGTGTTTTTGTTGTCCTTGGATTCCAGTGCCGTGCTTGGAGACGCGCGGCCTAACCAGGCGCTGCAGCGAACCCGGCCATCGCGCTCTGGTTGCAATCCACGCGTCCCGCGGGCCGGGTCGCTGAGCTTGGGTCGTTAGGCGGCAGTGCGAGTCTCGTAGTGGCGGAAGCAACGAACAAAAAGCAAACAAAAAAACCAAGAACGAAAACAACGAAAACTATGAACAACCCAAGTTCAAATGTGAAATTCGATGAATCAACGAAGATTCTCATGTTCCTCGAAGGGCAGGCACGCAATTATGCCAATCACAGAGAGGTGATGAAGATTTTATATTCAAGACGACGCTATCCTAAGATGAGACATTATTTTCTAAAGAAAGGCGACCATAACATGCAGTATGAATTCTTGATCGTTAAGACAGGGAGTCGTGAAGAATTCTCACACCCTGCCGCCATATCCCACCTCAAGGAGGCCGTCGAAACAGTCATTCCAGGAGGGGGATTCGCCGCTATCCAGGGAGAAGGAAATGTCGCGGACACAGCCGATCCGGGTCAGTTTCTCACCAGCACCAGTAAGTATGAGAGCCTCCGAAGTGCTATAGAAAATGGCGCATACTCGATTGAAGAGATTCTTGAATATTAGACCGCGCATCCCGCTATTCCGATTGCCAGGAACGCCAAACACCAACGAGACAAAAAACCAAAAGGCAAGAGTTATGAGCAACTGCCGCACAGTCTCGAACGTGATGAAGTTCTTGGAATAGCAAAATACAAAGGAACTTTTATGGTTTACTGGATTATCATTGGTGTCACTGTTCTCGTCGTTATCATCATCGTAGTGGCTGCCAAGAGTGGCGGAGGCGGTTCGCGTGCAACAGCATCTGTCAAAGAAATTAAGTTCAAAGGGCGGACTCGTCGCGACGGGGGTATGGACATACCCGTTGACTGCCCCGGTTGCGGACGCTCGATTACTGTCCCGTTCAAACGCCAGAAGGAAGCGACTAGCGTGCAGTGTCCGAGTTGTGACTGGCAAGGATCAATGGATGCCGACTGGGATGCGGACTAACTCGCCCAACCATGCACTCCAGCGAACCCGGCCCTCGCGCTTCGGTTGCAATACACGCCTCCCGCAGGCCAGGTTGTTGAGCTTGGGTCATTAGGCGGCAGCGTCAGCAACATCACAAACCAACAACAAAGAAAGGAAACAGTTATGACAGACCCAAAGTTTTTCAGAATCGGCGCGCAGGTCCAGTTGTTCGCAATCAGAGCGAAGGGTAAGCCTACAGCCAGTGACGTGAACCATATGGTGCAGAACGCAGGCCTTAGTGCCAGGGCCATCGAGTCACTGACTGGACAGCTAATGAATTGCCAAATGCACCCGTTCGAAGAAATAGAGAGATTCCATCGGTCCGCTGGCCTCGGAGAGAGAAGCGCTACATCAACTGTTGTGGAGGGCGCAGCGCTCCATACAGCCATAAGCCTAAAACAGGGTGGACTGAATTTCGATGGACACGTCATGACACTAGAGGATGGCCGACGCATCGAAGTCCTTACGCTTTGGTCTGGGGCGCTTCCCGACGGCACAGCAGCTTGGCTCCTGACTTTAGCCGAGCCCTAAGGACACAGATGACCAAACCAAAGCCGCCTAACAAAATCGGTCGAGCGAACGGGGATGAGCCGTTCACGTTTGTTGTGTTTGTCGGACGCGCTCGGCGGCTCATCCCCGTCGCTCACCTCTGACGTTAGGCCGCTCGACACGCCATGACCGATTACGCGAAGCTCATCCCGGAACTGCCGGACTGGAACAACGGCAAGGGCATCGACGTGGAGTCATGGATTGATTGCACTGGCACTTTCCAGCTTGCCGTTGGTTATAGCACTTTGTTTTGGCCACGATTCGTGGAGTTCGAGGGGTATGTTCTCCGTGAGGGGTTCTCCATCGAGTCCCTGCGCGGCTTCCAGCAGCAGTCCAGCCCTTCGCGCCGGAGTGTCGAGGCCGTCATCAACCATCTTCACATCGCGGCCATTCACTACCATGACTTGTCGCATTGCACCGCTGACCACGCCTTGTATCTTGGACGTGTTCTGCGAGAGATTTACCAAGCCAAGCTTGCATGGCAGTTTCCTGCTCGGCGGTTTGAGGTGGTGTTCGACGAGTCGGCGCGAGAGGACGTGATGGCTTATGAGATTACGTTTTACCAGAGCGACGCGGCCTAACCATGCGCTGCAGCGAACCCGGCCATCGCGTCCAGGTTGCAATCGCACGCCCTCGTGGGCCGGGTCGCTGAGCTTGGGTCGTTAGGCCGCTTCACACGCGTCACATGAAACGACACCGCATAGATGCAGCACTGATGAGCCTGCTCGGCTTGTTGGCGATTGCGGGCATATTGATTTCCGCCACCGGAGGCGAGCAGGTCAGTGTCGTTCTCGTGGCCATCGTCCTGTCGGCTGCGGCCATCATCGTTGGTTCATTTCTCGTTGGCTACCGACGCCACACAAAGCGGCGCATCGCACCTGCGCTCGTAGCGTCCATCGTTTCACTTGCTCTCATCATTTCCGTGGCTGTCGCACATTGGCCTTTGCGTGCGGCATACGCTTTGTCGCGCGCTTCTTTCGATGCGGTTGCACAGCGTATTCGCGGCGGCGAGCGCATCGCGATGCCGATGCGATCTGGGTTGTTCACGATTCGGCGTGCCGAACTTTCGCACCAGGGCATTGTTTGTCTCTGGACGCACCCGAATCCGAGCGGCAGCACCGGGTTTGTTCAGTGCCGCCGCGACTACGTGCCTTTCAATCTCTGGTCGATTATCAGGCTCGACGACCGCTGGCAGTTTATTTCGGAGGATTGAGAGATGAGACACACGCGGCCTAACCATGCGCTGCAGCGAACCCGGCGGGAGCGTCGTGGTTGCAATCGTGGCGTCCCGTGGACCGGGTCGCTGAGCTTGGGTCGTTAGGCGGCATTCCACATCACACACATCATGCAACAAAACGAAATCGCAATTCCAATTCTGCCCAGCCGGTCCTTGAGAGACACGCTGGCCTTTTTCCGGCGTTTGGGCTTCGAGGGCGAGATTCATAGTCACGGTGACTACGCTATCATTCGCCGGGGCACGGTGGAGCTTCACTTCTTCACGCATCGTGAGCTTGTTCCCTCTGAATCGTCTGCGATGTGCTACATCAGGGTTTTGGACACGGAGAGCATATACCGAGCATTTGCTTCGGCAGAGTTGCCCCGAAGAGGCATCCCGCGTATGGATGCCCTCGAAGACAAGCCGTGGGGCATGAGAGAGTTTGCCATCGTTGATTCTGACGGCAATCTGTTACGCATCGGACAGGCGCTCTGACAGTGAGAATATGAGTGAGAGACTATCCATGCCGCCTAACCATGCGCTGCAGCGAACCCGGCGGGGGCGTCGCGGTTGCAGTCGTTGCGTCCCGTGCGCCGGGTCGCTGAGCTTGGGTCGTTAGGCGGCACCGAGTCACACCCCACCATGACACCACCGATTTTCGTTCCGAGCGTCACGGCGAGAGTGGAGCGCGTCGCCACTTCGAGCGGCTTGAGTTTCGTCGCGGGTCGTTCAGAGTCTTCAGCCATGAGCAGCACGTCACTGAGTTTGAGAGCGCAGTCGTTCGCACGTCGCAGGCGCGGTGCAACGCCTAACCATGCGCTGCAGCGAACCCGGCCATCGCGTCGCGGTTGCAATCCACGCGTCCCGCGGGCCGGGTTGCTGTTATCCGGTTCAGACACAGCCTGGCCGCGCAGTCGCGCCACCAGGCACAGCCCCGCAGTGCTGACCGCTTGCCATGCGGAAACCAGTTCAGATGCGCAGGAATAGTTTTCGGCGGTACATCCAGAAAAGAATCAGCCAAAAAATTGCCAGCGTGTAGGTGCCGCTCAATGACGGCGCGAACGCGTCGCCAAAGATTTTCGTGATACCGGTGCCGAAGTGGATCTTGATCGATTGCTCGATGAAGTGGTCGATCAAATGCACGAGCGAATAGATCGCGATGGAGTTCATGCCGATGACCACGAGCGGAAAAGACCACGCCTTGAAGTTCCAGACATCGATGATTGTGTAAAACGCCGCCATGAACAGGAAACACAGACCGCCGCTGAAGAGCGTCCAACTCGGCGTCCAGATGCGTTTGACGATGGGGCAGATCCCCAGCCAGTGGATGAGGAGGCCGAGCAGTATGCAAATGACGCCCGCGATTACCAGGGAGCGGATTTTTTCATGCAGGCCGAGGCGCTGGCTTTTCAACCAGCCGCCCGCGATCAAGCCGAGCAGCATCGTGCCGAGCGTCGGAATAAAACTCAGCGTCAAGTAACCGCCGCCATTGAATTCGAAAGGTTTTTCGCGTGGGAAAAGATTCAGGAACCAACGGTCGAACGCCGCGCCCAGATTGCTGTTCTTGTTCCAATGCGCGGCCAAGCCCGTCGCATGATGCTGCCAGTCGGCGGCGACACCGACCTTTGCATAATCAAAATCCGGCCCCGGCAGTGGATAAAGCGCCCAAGCCGCCCAGTAGGCAGCGAGCAGCACTACCAGCGCCGCCCATTGGACGCTGACGGATCGCAGGCCCAGCAGGAACAGGAACGTGTAGCCCATGCCGATTTGGCTCAAGGTGTCTTCAAAAGTGAAATTGGTCTGC
>JACPZS010000132.1 GCA_016195385.1 Verrucomicrobiota bacterium | reverse complement strand
GACCAGTATGTTCGCCGGCGCGAGGAACCCCGCTCCATCCGGTGGACTGTTACTCACGATGGTGGGCGGACGTCCGATCACGTTGACAACGACCTCGGTCGGCACACTCGAACCTTCCAAGCCATTATTGTCCACGGCGAATGCCGAAATGTGGTACTGGCCCGGATGGGGAGGCGTATAAGTAATCAGGTACGGGCTGGTGTCGTCCACGAGAGACAAGCGAATGAGGTCCATATCATCGACGATGAAATATACCTGAGTAACGAAGCCGTCACTATCGCTAGCGGTGGCTTCCAGGTCGATGGGCGTGCCGAGTGGTAAAGTGTCTCCGTCATGAGGGCGAATCAAGTTGACCGTAGGCGCTTGATTCCCTGGAGCCACCACGGTTATGCCTAGATAGTCCTCCAACCAATTGTTGCTGGTGGATCTTGCCAAGATGGAATGGATTCCAATCGGAGCATTTTGCCAGACGAAATCGAGTGTGTTCGGTGGGGTTAAATGTGCGAGGGGTACCCCATCCGCATACAGATCAATTCCAACTGCAAACCACACTCCACAATTATCCCTGATGCCAACCGAGATGGAGATAGGATCACCATAGTTGAACACTGATCCGGGGGGCGGGCTGACGATTTTCACGTAATCGGGGTAGTGGAGGTCATCGTAAAAACAAACGTAAAACGAAAACGCATTGGGATCCGAACTCACCGTGTTTCCAAGGGTATCAGTCGCCACTGCGACAATCTGGTCATGGAGGCCTATGCTCGGATTTTGGTAAACAATGGAGTACGGTTCCTGAGTGGCAGTTCCGATTAGTTCAGAATGTTCGTAAAAGTCGACCTTTGTCACTGCGGCGGAGAAATTGGAAACCCCGGCGGTGATTGCGACCGAGAGTGGGGGATCAAAAATATACTGCACAAACGTTTGGCCATTTGGCGGACTGGTGATCACCACCTGCCCCGGTGCTGCAAGTGCCTGAATTTCATTCGCAGCGAGCGCCCGGTTGTAAATGCGCGGGTCGTCGATCAGTCCTTTGAAGACCAGCGGAGTTTGGAAACGCCGGGCGCCGATCCAGACCTCAACGCCGTTGTCATGCATCGGGCCACTCTTGCTCATGAAGGCGTCGAGCACGCCGTCCACATAAATCTTCATCATCGAGCCGTCATACGTGCCGGCGACCAAATGCCAGTTGGCGGGAGAGAGCGTGAGGTTGCCATTCAGCACCGTGCCACTGATGCCAAACCGAATCCTGCCGCCGGCCTGCACGCGCAGGTAATACTGCGGATCCGTGCCATTGCTCTTGGCGATGACTTCCCCGGAACTGCTCAAATCATAGGGGGAAATCCAAGCTGCCAGCGTGATCTGGTCAGGCGGGTTGAGCGACGGAGTATTGCCGACGTTTACGAGGTCGTTCACGCCGTCAAAAAGCAAGGCGACCGGGCGCTGCGGTGTGGACTGCCATTGGGGTCCGCCCAGCAACTGACCGTTGTTGCCGTAGCTGGAGGCATCCCCGGCCACCGTGCCGCCGCTTTCGTCGAATTTCCAGTAACCGACCAAATCTCCGGTGCCGCCGAGCGCTTGAACCTCACTGGCACTGAGGGCGCGGTTGTAAATTTGGGGATCATCAATCAGCCCATCGAAAACCAGTGCGGTTTGAAATGCGCGACTGCCGATTAATACCTCAACGCCGTTGTCGTGCATCGGGCCGCTCTTGCTCATGAAGGCGTCGAGCACGCCATCCACATAAATCTTCATCGTCGAGCCGTCGTACGTGCCCGCAACCAAATGCCAGTTGGCAAGGGACAGCGTGAGATTGCCATCCAGCACCTCGCCGCTGATGCCGAAGCGAATCTTGCCGCCGGCCTGCACGCGCAGTTCATACTGCGGATCCGTGCCATTGCTCTTGGCGATGATTTCCCCGGAAGCCCGCAGGTCGTACGGAGCAATCCACGCCGCCAGCGTGATCTGGTCAGTGGGATTGAGCGACGTTGCATTGCCCACGTTCACACTGGCGTTTACGCCGTCAAACAGCAAGGCAACCGGGTGCTGCCGCGTGGACTGCCATTGGGCATTGCCCTGCAACAGACCGTGGTTGCCGCAGCCAGATGCATCCATAGCCACCGGCCCCACCCATTCGTCGAACTTCCAATAGCCGACCAACCCTCCGACGCTGCTGAACGCTGGTTGCGGGGTGAGGGGCAAACCCGTGGCAACAACGAGCATTCCAATTCTCGCCCTCAACATTCTGGTCGAGCGTTGTGCCCACAAGTTCAGCGCCGAACCAACGATTCCTAATAAGATGGTTTTCATAAGTTGAATTCCTGTGATAGTAACAAATTCGTGATCACTCTAACTTCTTTGAAGAAAACTCACGCTAAGCTCTGCCGGACGCTCCACAATATTTTCCAAAAGCTCCCCTCCCTTTGCCGGTAAACCGCCGATGTGCCGATTTTGAACGATCGGTTAGATGTAAATGGCCAAAGCTTTTAAAATGGCCCAAGCCGGGCAACTAGCACGCGAGCGTGGCTTAATTTCTCCTCAAAAATCGCCGACAATTATCTTGTCCGTGGACAAAGCTCTCAATTTGGGAACATTACGCACCGGCCTTTCGCTTGCAATTATTACAGGCCGAATTTCGCGCGACGATTCATGAATCCACTTGCCAAAAGATTCGCACCTGCGGTGCTTCTGTTTGTTTCACTTGTGAACGCCCACAGCGTTGGCGCTCAAGGCAACGGCGTTTATCGCGAAGTTTACACCGGCATCGGCGGCGTCAGCGTCGCCGACCTCCTCAACGCGCCGACGTTCCCCAATAGTCCAACGGCCGCCTCGGTGGTCATGGATTTTTTTGAAGCGCCAACCGACGTCGATGATAATTACGGCCAGCGGATGCGTGCGTTGATCACCGCGCCAACGACCGGCAATTACGTCTTCTGGATCGCGAGCGACGACGGCTCGGCGTTGTATCTCAGCAGCGACGCCACTCCGGCGAACAAGAAACAGATCGCCTCCGTCGCTTCGTGGACGTCTTCCCGCGAGTGGACGAAAGAGCCGAACCAAAAATCAATGGCAATTCCTCTGATTGCTGGTCAGCAATACTACATTGAGGCGCTGCAGAAGGAAGGTGGCGGTGGCGACAACCTCGCCGTGCGCTGGCAGCTCCCGAGTGGCACCATCGAAACGCCGATTCCCGCGTCGCGTCTGCAACCGTACGGCCTCAGCGCGCCGATCATCAGCGCGCAGCCGGCGAACGCCACTGCGGTTGAATTAACGTGGGCGCTGTTCACAATCCAGATTGGCAATCCCTTCGGCATTTCCTACCAGTGGCAGCGCAACGGAGCGAACATCATCGGTGCGACGAATTCGCAGCTTTATCTTCCCTTCCTCACGCTGGCGGACAGCGGCGCGACTTTTCGCTGCCTGGTGACGAATCCCCTCGGCAGCGCCATCAGTACGACAGCGACGTTGACCGTCGTTCGCGACACGACGCCGCCCGCACTGATCAGCGCGGCCAACTCCGGGGAAAACAATCTCGTCGCGGCGCTCTTTTCCGAACCTGTCGAAGCGGCCAGCGCGACAAAGCCGAACAATTACGCCATTAACAATGGCATAGTGGTCCAGTCCGCGCGCCTCAGCGCCGATCTACGAACAGTAATGCTTACGACCACTCCGATGGCCACTGGCGGAACCTACACACTCACGGTCAGCAATGTTCGGGATCGCGCCTCCATCCCGAACACGATGGCGGCAAATTCTCAGCGCAGTTTCACACTCAATTTCACACCACTGCCAATCGACCGTGTGCTTGGCAAATCGGAGAAACTCGGCCCGTCGAGCCGGCGCACGGGCCTGGTCATTTCCGAAATCATGTATCATCCGCCGCCGCGCGCGGATGGAAAAAATGTCGAACTCGTCGAGTTGTATAATTCGCAGGGATTCTTCGAGGACATCAGCGGCTACCGTTTGACGGGTGCAATTGATTTCACGTTTCCGCCCAACACGACGATTCCGGCGAGCGGATTCATCGTCGTCGCACCGTCCCCCGCGGACATCCAGAGCGTTTATGGCATCAGCGGCGTGTTTGGCGGTTTCACGAACAGTTTGCAAAACAGTTCCGGCGTCGTGCGCCTGCGAAATAATCTAGGCGCGGTGTTGCTCGAAGCGAATTACTCCGGAACGCCGCCCTACCCTGCCGCTGCGGATGGCGCGGGACATTCACTGGTGCTGGCACGTCCGTCGTACGGCGAAAAGAACGCCGAAGCCTGGGCGACGAGCGACGTGTTTGGCGGCACGCCGGGCGCGGTGGAATTAACTTCCAGCAATCCATATCGCACCGTTGTCATCAACGAATTCCTCGCGCACACGGACGATCCGATTTTCGATTTCATCGAGCTGTTTAACTACAGCAGCCAGCCGGTGGATTTGTCCGGCTGTTTCCTCAGCGACGATGCGGTGACCAACAAATTCGCAATTCCCAACGGCACGGTTATCGTGCCCAAGGGCTTTGTGGTGTTCGATCAGAATCAAATAGGCTTCTCGCTCAACGCCGCCGGTGAAACCATCTACTTCAAGAGTGCCGCCAATGATCGTGTCATCGACGCGGTGCGGTTTGCCGGCCAGCAAAACGGCGTCAGCGTGGGCCGCTTTCCGGATGGCGCGCCGGATTTTCACGCGTTGAAATCGCCCACGCCGGGCGCAGCCAACGACAAGCTCTTGATACGTGACGTTGTTATCAATGAAATCATGTACGATCCGATTTCACACGACAGCGATGACGAATTTGTCGAACTCTACAATCGCGGGACGGCGTCGGTTAACCTCGCGAACTGGCGGCTGAGTCAGGCGATCAGCTTTAAGTTTCCGGCGGGCACGATTCTCGCGCCGAACAGTTATCTCGTGGTGGCCAGGAACGCGGCGCGGCTGCTGACGAATTATCCGAACCTGAACACGGGAAACATGCTCGGCGATTTCAAAGGCGGCTTTTCCGCCAAAGGGGATCGACTCGCATTGACGATGCCCGACGATGTCGTGAGCACCAACAGCCTCGGCATTTTTGTGACCAATGTGATTCACATCGTCGTCGATGAAGTCGATTTCCGGGCGGGCGGGCGGTGGAGTCAGTGGCCGGCGGGCGGCGGGAGCAGCCTCGAGTTGATCGATGCGCGGAGCGATCATCGGCGCGCGTCGAACTGGACCGACAGCGACGAATCCAGCAAGAGCGCATGGACGAATGTCGAATTTACCGGCGTGCTCGACAACGGCAACGGCGCGGCGGATTCGTTGCAAATTTTTCTTCAAGGCGCGGGCGAATGTCTCGTGGATAACGTCGAAGTGTTTGCCGCGAGCGGCGCGAATTTGATTGCGAACTCAACTTTCGAGAGCGACTTGACCGGTTGGTTTCCACAAGGCACGCACGACGGATCGTTCCTCGAAACCAACGGCGGCTACGGCGGCAGCACGCGGTCGCTGCATCTCGTCGCCGGCGGTCGCGGCGACACGGGCGCAAATCGCGTGCGTACCGCGCTCACGACTTCGCTCAACTCCGGACAAACGGCGACGTTGCGCGCGAAAGTTCGCTGGCTCAAAGGCAATCCGGAAATTCTGCTGCGGCTCCACGGCAACTGGCTCGAAGCGCCGGCAACTATCATCGCGGCGAAAAATTTCGGCACGCCCGGCGCGAAGAACAGTCGCGCTGTCGCCAACGCCGGCCCGGCGATTTCCGAAGTGACGCACAATCCCGTGCTGCCTGCGCAAAATCAGGCGGTCACCGTGTCGGCGCGCGTGCATGATCCCGACGGTGTCGCGGCGGTAGTTTTGACGTACCGCGTCGATCCCTCGACAAACACAACTTCGCTTTTGATGGCGAACAACGGCGCGGGCTATTTCAGTGGAACCATTCCTGGCCAGGCCGCCGGCGCGCTCGTCGCGTTTTGGATCAGCGCCGAGGATAATTTTTCTCCGAGCGCGACGGCGAGTTTTCCGAACGATGCTCCCCGGCGCGAATGCCTGGTTCGTTCCGGTGAAACGCAACCGTCGGGCAGCTTCGGCACGTATCGTCTCTGGATCACTCAGGCCACGATTGACCGCTGGTCGAAGCGGGAAAAAAACAGCAACCAGCCTCTCGACGCGACCTTCTGCTACGGCAACCAACGCGCAGTTTACAACCTCGGCGCGCTTTACAGCGGCAGCCCGTGGCACACGCCCGGCTACAACTCACCGGTCGGCAATATGTGCGACTACGTTTTTGTTTTTCCGGATGACGATTTGTTTCTCGGCACAACGGATTTTGTGATCGCGTCTGTCGGCAACCTCGGCAGCGACGACGCGGCGCAGCGCGAGCAGACGGCGTTTTGGATGCTTGGCCAGCTCGGCGTGCAAAATAATTACCGGCGCTTCATCAAATTATTTGTGAACGGTCAGCAACGCGGTTCCGTCTTTGAAGATTCGCAACAGCCCAGCGCCGACATGGTGAAGGAATGGTTTCCCAACGACAACAACGGCGACCTGCACAAGATTGAAGACTGGTTCGAGTTCGACACCACGGGCGACAACAAATTGTTCAACGTCGATGCGACGCTGCAAAAATTCACGACGACCGGCGGCACCAAGAAACTCGCGCGCTATCGCTGGAACTGGCGCAAACGTGCCGTGAACGATTCGGCGAACGCTTACACGAATCTTTTCCAGCTCGTTGATGCCGTGAACAGCAGCGGCGGTGCTTTCGTCACGCAGACCGAGGCACTAATGAACGTGGAGGAGTGGATGCGGGTGTTTTGCGTCGAACACCTCGTGGGCAACTGGGATTCCTATGGCTACAGCCGCGGCAAGAACATGTACGCCTACAAACCGGAGAACGGCCCGTGGCAATTGCTCGCGTGGGACATCGACTTCGTACTCGGCTCCAGCAGCAATGCCGCGGACAGCGACATGTTCGGCGGCGTGAACGATCCGATGGTGACGAAGCTTTTGAACAACCCGCGTTTCCGGCGGGCTTACTTTCGTGCGATGGAAGACGCGGTGAACGGGCCGCTCGTGAGTACGACCGTCGGCCCGCTGCTCGACGCGAAATACGCCGCGCTCAAAGCAAACGGCATCGGCGTCAGCGATCCCAGCGCGATCAAATCATTCATCGCCCAGCGCCGCTCGTACCTTCAAGCCGTCCTGTCATCCAACGCGTCGCCATTCACCATCACCAGCGGAGCAGGCGCCAACTTCAGCGTGAACAACAATTTCCTTTCGCTGACCGGCAAAGCGCCCATCAGCGTCAAGACAATCGAAGTCAATGGCGTTTCCTATCCGGCTTCGTGGACGACGGTGTCAAACTGGACGCTCAACGTTCCGCTCAACGCCGGCGCGAATGCGCTGTCGGTGAAGGGTTACAATTTGCGCGGCGACCTGGTCACCGGCGCTACGGGCAACATCACTGTGACTTACACCGGCGCGAGCGAGCGGCCGGAGGACTTTCTCGTCATCAACGAAATCATGTACAACCCGCTCGCGCCGAATGCGGGGTTCATCGAGATTCTCAACACGTCGCCGGACTTCGCTTTCGATTTGTCAAACTACCGCCTCGACGGCGCGGACTTCACGTTC
Source organism: Verrucomicrobiota bacterium (assembly GCA_016195385.1). Taxonomy (GTDB): domain Bacteria; phylum Verrucomicrobiota; class Verrucomicrobiia; order Limisphaerales; family JACPZS01; genus JACPZS01. The sequence goes on along the minus strand of JACPZS010000132.1, from coordinate 14,391 downwards.
AACGAAGGCACGGTCATCGCACCTGGTAGTTTTGCCGTGGTGGTAAGCGATCCCGTTGTGTTTGCGGCGACGTACGGCAGCGGGATTCCGATTGCTGGCGTATTCAAAGGCAAACTCGACAACGGCGGCGAGACGCTCAGTTTGATCAAGCCCGGCGCGACGCCGGCGCAGGACCTCGTCGTGGATGAAGTTCGCTACGACAGTTTGCCGCCGTGGCCTGCGGCGGCGGATGGCGCGGGGCCTTCGCTGCAATTGATCGATCCGCAACAGGACAATTCGCGCGTTGCCAATTGGACCACCGGCGGAGTTGTGAACACGCCCCCGCCGGCGCCACAATGGACGTTCGTCAGCACGACCGGCACCGCGTCGAGTTCGACGCTCTATATTTACTTACAGTCGGCGGGTGACGTTTACCTTGATGACCTGACACTCGTCGCCGGCGGCACGCCGAACGTCGGCCCCAATCTCCTCGCGAGCGGCAGCTTCGATTCGGACCTGACAGGCTGGACGGTTTCCGCGAATCTTTCGCCGACGGTCGTCAGCACGTCCGTAAAGCACGCAGGCGCGGGCAGCCTGCACTTGGTCGCCACGAGCGGCGGCACGACACGCGCGTCGGCCGTGTGGCAGGATATTTCGCCCGCGCTCGTTTCCGGCGACACTTACACGCTGAGTTACTGGTATCTGCCGAGCACAAATGGCACGGACTTGACGATTCGCCTTTCCGGCAGCGGCATCAACAGCACGCATCCCATCGCGCCCCCGAGCAGCGGCGGTGGCGGCGGCACGACGAGCAGTGCAAAGGCCACGCCCGGCGCAGCCAACTCGGTGCTCACGACGCTCCCCGCCTTTCCATCACTTTGGATCAACGAAGTTCAACCGGAAAATGCCACGGGCGCGACCGACCATTTGAGCGAACACGATCCGTGGATCGAAATCTTCAACTCCGGCGCAATTGCGATCAATTTGTCCGGTTTTCATCTGGCGAACAATTACACGAACCTCACGCAATGGGCGTTTCCAGCGAACACGACCATTAGCGCCGGTCAGTATCTGCGCGTGTGGGCTGACGGCCAGCCCGCGCAAGCTACCGCCGCTGAACTGCACACAAACTTCCGTCTGAATTCGTCCACCGGTTCCGTCGCGCTCGTTTTCACCCTGAACAATCAACCGGCGGTGCTTGATTATCTCGCTTACAGCTACGTCGGCGCAGATCGCTCGTTCGGTTCGTATCCGAATGGCCAGTCGATTCATCGCCAGGCGTTCCATTTTCCAACGCCCGCCGCCGTGAATAACCCAGCGTCCGCGCCCGTGCCCGTGGTGATCAACGAATGGATGGCGAGCAATTCGAGTACGCTGGCCGATCCCGCGGACGGAAATTTTGACGACTGGTTCGAGCTGTACAACACGAGCGCGAGCACGGTGAATCTCGGTGGCTATTTTCTCACCGACAATCTTACAAACAAAACACAATGGGCGATTCCGGCGGGAACGTTGATCGGGCCACAATCACACTTGCTCGTCTGGGCGGACAACCAGCCGGGCCAAAATGGATTCAACGCTGACTTGCACGCGAATTTCCAACTTAGCAAGAGCGGCGAAGCGATTGGCTTGTTTGCGCTGGACGGCACGTTGATCGACTCGGTGACCTTCGACGCGCAAACGAACGATGTGAGCGAAGGACGTTTTCCCGACGGCGCGAACGTGCGCTATTTCATGGCCGTGCCGACGCCGCGTGCTGCCAACACAATGCCAAACGCGAACCACCCACCGACACTCACGGCCGTCGCGGATCAGACGATTACCGAAGGCAGTTTGCTCGCGCTCAACATTGCGGCGAGTGATCCAGACGCCGGACAAACGCTGACGTTTTCGCTGGATCCCGTCGCGCCCGCAGGCGCGACGATCAATCCGAACACTGGCTTGTTCACATGGACGCCGACCGAAACGCAAGGGCCAAATTTGTTTTCGATCACGATACGCGTTGCGGATAACGGCGTGCCGAGTTTGAGCGCGACCCGCACTTTCCGCGTCGTCGTCACCGAAGTGAATTCACCTCCCGTACTGGGGCTGATCGCCAATCAAAGCATCAGCACCGGAAGTTTGCTCACGTTCCAAGTCAGCGCGACCGATGCCGACGTGCCAGCCAATTTGTTGACGTTCAGCCTCGACGCGGGCGCGCCTGCAGGCGCGGGCATTCATCCGACAACGGGTGTCTTCACGTGGGCGCCGACGGACGCGCAAGGGCCAAGCACTTACCTCCTGAACATCCGCGCGACCGACGACGGTGTGCCGGCACGAAGCGATGTTCGCCAAGTTCAAATCGCGGTGAGCAAAGCAGTTTCAAATCGACCGCCCGTGCTCGCAACCATCACCGGCAAACTCGTTTTTGAAGGAGGCAAACTGAATTTTCTGGCAACGGCCACTGATCCCGACGTACCCGCACAACCGCTGACGTTCAGCCTGGATGCCGGCGCGCCCGCAGGCGCAACGATCAATCCCGCGAGCGGACTTTTCGTTTGGACCCCAACCGAAGCGCAAGGCCCGGGCACCAACGCAATCACAGTGCGCGTCACCGACAACGGCAATCCGCCGATGAGTGACACTAGAGTGTTCAACGTGATCATCTTTGAAATCAACAGCCCGCCAGTTCTGGCACCCATCGCGGATCAAACCGTCGTTGTCGGAAGCCTCTTGTCCTTCACCGCCAGTGCCACTGATGCGGACATCCCGGCGCAAACACTCACGTTCAGTCTCGATGCTGGCGCGCCGACGGGCGCAGCGATTGACGCCAAAAGCGGCACGTTCACGTGGACACCGACCGACGCGCAAAGCCCGGCCACCAACACGCTCACCATTCGCGTGAGCGACGACGGCGCGGGAAAATTAAACGACGCCAAATCGTTCAAAGTTTTTGTGCCCAACCAGCGGTCGAATTGAAAATCACCAGCATGAAGGTCGCATCCAATGGCGCGTTCAGTCTGAGCTGGAGCGCGCAAACGGGCAAAACCTATCGCGTGCAGAGCAAGGATCGACTGGAGGCGATCGATTGGACGCTGGTTAGCGAATTGATTGCCGGTGGAAAAACTGCATCAGTGACCAACCTTCCCCCCACTCCCACCGCGCAGCGCTACTATCGCGTATTGCGGCTGGATTAACCTTCACCGGCGTTGAAGGTGGTGGAGCCGAGGGGATTCGGACCCCTGACCCCCACAATGCCATTGTGGTGCTCTACCAACTGAGCTACGACCCCGACCAGCGACGGAGAATTTGGAAATCAGCCGCCTTTGTCAAAGCATTTTGCCCGATTTCACCGTGCCTCGACAGTGGTCAAGTGAAAGGCAACTTCCACACCGAACGTCAGCAAAGTCGGGCCAAAACTTTTTCTGAACGCGGTTGCCTTGAAAACTGTCGATGGGGCAGTAATATCGCTCGCAAATGAATTCAGGAATAAGTGCCATCAACGCAGAGGTGCAGCAGGCCGCCGCTTTCGTGCGGCCACTGTTTAATGAGATCAACAAAGTCGTCATCGGGCAGAAATACCTGGTGGAGCGGCTCGTCATCGGGTTGCTCGCCAACGGTCACGTGCTGCTCGAAGGTGTGCCGGGATTGGCGAAAACGCTCTCCGTCAAGACGCTTGCGGCGTGCCTTAACGTCAAATTCTCGCGGCTACAATTCACGCCGGACATGCTGCCCGCCGACGTCATCGGCACGCAGATTTACAACCCGCAATCCGGCGGCTTCACCACGCGCCGCGGACCGATCTTCGCGAACCTCGTGCTGGCCGATGAAATCAACCGCGCGCCGGCCAAGGTGCAGAGCGCGTTGCTCGAATCAATGCAGGAAAAACAAGTCACCATCGGCGAACAAACTTACAAGCTGGAGGAACCGTTTCTCGTGCTCGCCACGCAGAATCCCATCGAGCAGGAAGGAACTTATCCGCTGCCGGAGGCGCAGGTTGATCGCTTCATGCTGAAGTTGAAAATCGGCTACCCGTCGCGTGAAGAGGAACGCCAAATCCTCGACCTCATGGCGCGCACGTCGAATTTGCCCAAGGCCGCCGCTGTCGTGGAAGCTGAACAAATTCTCGCCGCCCGGCAGGTCATCAACGACATCTACATCGACGAGAAAGTGAAGGATTACATCGTCGATGTCGTCTGCGCAACGCGCGATCCGGAACACTACAAAATCGATCTCAAAGGCTTGATTCAACTCGGCGCGTCGCCGCGCGCGACCATCGCGCTCACTCTCGGCTCGAAGGCGTACGCGTTTCTGCACGGACGCGGCTACGTCACGCCGCAGGACGTGAAGACCATCGGCATGGACGTGCTGCGCCACCGCGTCGCCATCACCTACGAAGCCGAGGCCGAGGAGAAGACGAGCGAGACGATCATCCAGAAGATTTTTGATGAATTGCCGGTGCCGTGAATCAACCGTAAGCTTTGACGCCATGAAAACCTTTACCGCCGTGGTCTCGAAATGCCCTGACACTGGTTACTATGTTGGTTATGTGCCCGGCTTTCCCGGCGCGCACAGCCAGGGCGTGACGCTCGACGAACTGAACCGCAACTTGCAGGAAGTCATCGGCATGTTGCTCGAAGACGGCGCGCCGAAAATGGAAGCGGAATTTGTCGGCACCCAAACCGTTTGTGTCGGCTGAATATGGGCAGCGTTCCGGTTCTCAAGCCCCGCGAAGTTATCCGCATCTTGAAGGCGCTTGGCTTTGTGGAAGTCCGCCAAGTTGGGTCTCACAAACAATTCCGACACGCGGACGGACGCGGCACCACCGTCCCGTTCCACAAAGGCCGCGACCTCTCACCCATTCTGCTTCGCCAAATCGCTGACGACATCGGGATGCCGGTTCACAAGTTCCTTGAACAGCGATGAACACGAGCACGGTCATGATTGGGAAGATATTTGATGAGCTACCTGTGCCTTTGGCCACACGTTTAATGAAGGTAACAAAAACAATTTCCGTTGCATTGATGTGCGTGACTCACTGTTCCTGTTCGCATTCGACAAGAATCGCCTATGAAGACGACAAGGTAAAAGTTTTGCACAAAGATACGGTTAACTATTTGAACGTTCATGCATCCTCGGAGGAGATGTGGTTGGTCGCATTTGGAAAAACCTACAAGGATGTTCGTGGCCAGGCACCGTTTTATCTCGAAATACCCAGTAAGGGTTTAATCTTGTTTGTCACTGGAGGATACGAGAATGGAAGGGCCGTTGTTCATGTTCTGAACTACAGGACTGGGAAAGAAGTTCATTTCCCCGCACACGATGCTGGAATCGGTAAGAACATCATTTCTGAGGCAAAAGCCAACGAACAACGCTTTGAAAATGTCGAATCGGTTGAAGGCGAAAAGGTGGTGATTTCTGCTGGCTTTGGCGACCGGCGATATCGCTACTATCTCGATTTGCAAAAGCCGGAATTTGAAAAGGTAGAAGGGGTTGAACCTGACCCATTGCACAAAGACAGAACCAATTCGTTTGTTTGGCCGCACGGGAAAATTCCAACAAATTGATTCAGAATTTTCCATGATTCCCCGCAAGGTTCTCAAAAAAATCCGGCAGATCAAAATTCGCACCAGCCGGCTGGTGGGCAAATCACTCGCGGGCTTTTTATTTCAGCCGGCGGCGCAATTCGGCGGGTTTCCGGCTGCCGTGCCAGATGGCGCTGATGACCACCTCAGAAGTTTCCCGCTTGATAACGAAATAAACCGAATACGGCCATGGTCTTGGCATTTTTGCTTTTCTCGTCAATCGGCTGGCAAGAGGAAATCGTTCGGGGTCGTTGCAAACGACTTTGAAAAAGGCGCGCAACTCTTGGGCAAATCTCTGACCCACTCCCGGTTCGCGCTCGTCATAGAAATCAACGACCTCGGCAAATTCCCGTTCCGCCTCCTCCTCGATGAGGACCTGAAACATCATTGCTTGGTGCGGAATCGCTTTTCAATGTCGGCAACAACGTCATCAAGTGGGCGGCAGCGTTCGGGATGCGCCAGCGCGCGTTCCGCACGGCGGTCGAGTTCAGCCATTTGCTCCGGCGTAAGTTTGTCGTCGAATTCATCACGGAGCCGCTCGAAAACTTCGCGCTGTTGCTCGAACGGAAGTTTGTGGAATTGTTCCAAAACTTGGGTCGCACTCATGGCCTCAAAATTAACGGCCGTTCATCGTTTTGCAAGCCTATGATCCCTCGCGAGATTCTCAAAAAAATCCGGCAGATCGAAATCCGCACCAGCCGGCTGGTGAGCGAATCGTTGGCGGGCCAGTACCACAGTGTGTTCAAGGGCCAGGGCATGAACTTCGACGAAGTGCGCGAGTATCAACCCGGCGACGAAGTGCGCGCGATCGACTGGAATGTCACTGCGCGAATGAATCATCCGTTCATCAAGAAATTTGTCGAAGAGCGCGAACTCACGCTGATGCTCCTCGTGGATTTGAGCGGTTCCGGCTTGTTCGGCTCGGGCGAGCAATCGAAGCGCGAATTGGCCGCCGAGATCGCGTCCGTGCTGGCCTTTTCCGCGATTCGGAACAACGACAAGGTGGGCCTCATTCTCTTCACCGACATCGTCGAGAAGTTTATCCCGCCGCGCAAAGGTCGCCGCCATGTGCTGCGCGTCATTCGCGAAATTCTTTTCTCCGAGCCGAAACAGCGCGGCACGGACATCAACGCGGCGTTGGAGTTTTTGGTTCGCGTCACGCCGCATCGGAGCATCGCCGTGGTGATCTCCGATTTTCTTGGGCAGTCGAGTCCAAGCCGCGCGGAGATCGCGGCGCACTTGCGGCGGCGCACGGTGCTCTCCGACACGCTGGGCCAGGCGTCCTTCGCAATGTTGCGGCAGGCGAATCGCCGGCACGATGTCGTCGCGGTGCAAATCACGGATCGCTTCGAACTGGAATTGCCAGCGCTTGGACGGCTCGTGCTCAAGGACGCCGAGACCGGCGAAGTCGTCGAGATCAACACGGGCGACGCGCGCAAACTGCGAGCCTTCGCCGAGCGACAATCGAAAGCGCAAGCGGATTTGGGGCGGCTTTTCCGCTCGGCGGGAATTGATTCGATCCAATTGCGAACCGATCAAGCGTACGCGTCCGTGCTCGGACGGTTTTTTGAAACGCGGGAAAAACGACGACGACATGGATAAGAGCAAGATGAGTCTGCCTGAAATTTCAGCGAAACAAGGACTGCTCGCCCAGCGATGAATACGAATTCCTCCGCGCTCATTCTGCCATCGTCGCCAACAAGTACCGCGCCCGCGACGAACGGCCTGCACGACATCAAGGCACCGGTCGAAATACCGAACGGCTGGGCATGGCTCGGTTGGACGCTGGGCGCGCTGACCGTGGCGGCCATCGCTTACTGGGCCTGGCGTTATTGGCAAAAACGACGCGCCCAAGGACTGCCGCCGGAAAAAATCATTCCGCCACACGACCGCGCCCGCCTGCGATTGCGTGAAGCCGAGGCGCTGCTCGACCAGCCGAAGCCGTTTTGCATTTCCGTCTCGGACACGATTCGAGTTTACCTTGAGGAGCGCTTCGAATTGCACGCGCCCGAGCGGACGACCGAGGAATTCCTTTACGAGTTGCAGTCGAGCCACGAACTCACGCCGCCGCAGAAGGAAACGCTCGGTGAGTTTCTCGGCGTTTGCGACCTCGTCAAGTTTGCGCGCCACGAGCCGGTCGTCGCCGAATTGCAGGCGATGCTCCAAGTCGCCAACCGGCTTGTGAACGAAACCGAACCGCCACCGCCGCTCGCGCCCGGCGCTCAAGCGAACACCGCCGCGCCGCCACAAGTCGCCGCCTCAAATTAAAATGACGTTCGCGCATCCCTGGTTGCTCCTGTTGTTGTTGCTCCTGCCGCTGCTCGCCTGGCTGCGCGGCAAACGCGGACAGGACTCGGCGTTTCTGTATTCGTCCGTGCAGCTGGTCAAAGGCATCACGAACCTGAACCGTTCGCGCGCGGGCAGCATCCTGATGAAACTGCGCTGGCTGACGCTCGTGTTGCTCATCGTCGCGCTGGCGCGGCCGCAAATCGGCGAGGGCGAGGCGAAGGTCAAGGCGAGCGGCATCGACATTGTCGTCGCGATTGATCTTTCCGGCAGCATGGCCTCGGAAGATTTTCAACTGCGCGGCGTACAGGCGAATCGACTCGCAGTGGCGAAGGATGTGCTGGAGCAATTCATCAGCAAACGCGCGAGCGACCGTATTGGTTTGGTCGCATTTGCCGGCCGCGCGTACGTCGCTGCGCCGCTGACGCTTGACCACGAATTTCTTTCGCAGAATCTCGAACGGCTCAACCTCAACACCATCGAAGACGGCACGGCAATTGGTTCGGCGCTCACGGCGTCGCTCAACCGGCTGCGCGAACTGAAATCAAAAAGTAAAATCGTCATCCTGATGACCGACGGTCAGAACAACGCCGGCAAAGTACCGCCGCTCACTGCCGCCGAAGCCGCGCAGACGCTCGGCGTCAAGGTTTACACCATCGGCGTCGGGACGCGCGGCACTGCGCCTTTTCCGCAGACCGATGTCTTCGGGCGCAAGCGCTACGTGCAAGTACCCGTCGATATCGACGAAGAGACGTTGAAGAAGATCGCCGAGCAAACAGGCGGCAAATACTTTCGCGCCGACAAGACCGACACGCTGCGTTCGATCTACGTGGAAATTGATCGTTTGGAAAAAACCGAGGTCGAAGTTAAAAAGTATCAACGCTACCGCGAGATGTTTATGTGGGTGGCGCTGCCGGGGCTGGTGCTCCTGTTGCTGGAAATCATTTTGAGCCACACCGTGTGGCGAAAATTGCCGTGAACGAATTTCGGAAATGAACTTTGCGAACCAACCAATTCTGGTGGTGATGGCGCTCACGCTGCCGCTGCTCACGGTTTTTTTGGTCTGGGCGTGGCGGAAAAAGCAAAAGCTCGTCGCGCAGTTCGTGCAATCGCGTCTGCTTGCGGCGCTGACTGTGGGCGTGTCACCGGCGCGGCAGAAAGTCCGCATCGCGCTGCTCGTGGGCGCGGTTGCGAGTTTGTTTCTCGCCCTGGCGCAACCGCAGTGGGGTTTCGCATGGGAGGAGGCGAAGCAGCGCGGCCTCGACATCGTCGTGGCCATCGACACCTCGCGCAGCATGCTGGCGCAGGATGTGCCGCCGAACCGTCTCACTCGCGCCAAACTCGCGGCCCTCGATTTGATGAAAGTTGCCAAAACGGATCGCCTCGGACTCGTCGCATTCGCCGGCACGGCGTTTTTGCAATGCCCGCTCACGCTCGACGACGAGGCCTTCCGTCAAAGTGTGGGCGCGCTCGATGTCGGCGTGATACCGCAAGGCGGCACCGCGCTGACCGAGTCGATTCAAACGGCGCTTTCGGCGTTCAAGGACGAAGGCGAGAATTTCAAAGTGCTCGTGCTGTTCACGGACGGCGAGGACCACGAGGAAGGCGCGGTCCAGGCCGCTGAGAAGGCGGCCAAGGCGGGTTTGAAAATTTTCACGATTGGCGTCGGCACAGGCGAAGGCGAGCTGCTGCGCCAGACCGATGAGAAGGGCGTGACGAGTTTCATCAAAGACGATGCGGGCAAACCGGTGAAGTCACAATTGAACGAAAAACTGCTGCGCCAGATCGCCGAAGCCGCGAATGGCTTTTATCTTCCACTGCGCGGCGCGAACGTCATTGAGTCGCTTTACAAACAAGGACTCGCGCCCTTGCCGAAATCGGACATCGCGACGAAACGGATGAAGCATTTGCACGAGCGATTCCAATGGCCGCTTGGGTTCGCGATTTTGTTGCTGTGTGTCGAGCTGTTTCTACCGGAGCGCAAGCGCGTTCAGCGCACAGCGGAAATTGCAGCCGCGCCGAACGCAGAACTGCGCAACGCCGTCGCGCTATTGCTGCTGGTCGCGCTGCCAGCGTTGGCGTTTGGTTCGCCTTCAACCGCGCGCCGCCAATACGAGTCGGGGCGCTACGACGACGCGCTTTTTGAGTATCAACGGCTCCTGGAAAAAAAGCCGGACGATGACCGGTTGCGCTTCAATGCAGGCGCGGCAGCGTACAAGGCGAAGGAGTTTGAGGCGGCGACGAAGAATTTTGAGGCGGCGTTGCAGTCGCGCGACATTGGTTTGCAGCAACGCTCCTACTACAACCTGGGTAACACGCTTTACCAGCAAGGCGAGGCCGCTGCGGAGCCGCAGCAAAAATCCGGCGCGTGGGAGCAGGCGGTGAAATCGTTCGAGAGCGCGCTCAAATTGAACTCGCAGGATACCGACGCGCGGCACAACCTTGATTTTGTGAAGAAGCGGCTGGAGGAGCTCAAGCAGCAGCAAAAGAAGCAAAAGAAGGACAAATCGCAAGACGACTCCGACAAGGACAAGGACGATCAGCAAAGCGACAGTCCGCAAAAAGATCAGCAGCAGGACAAGAACAAGCAGTCCGAACAGCAGAAAAGCGACGAACAAAAGAAACAGGAACAGCAACAACAGCAAGAGCAACAGAAATCCGAGCAGGCGAAAAAAGACGAAGAAAAGAAGGATCAGGAAAAGCAGTCCGCGCAGAGTAACGACGAGAAAAAAGATGACGAACAGAGCAGTGAAGAATCACAGATGGCGCAGGCACAGCCGGGCCAGATGACGAAACAGCAAGCGCAGCAATTGCTGGACGCCCAAAAAGGCGACGAGAAGGTAATGATGTTCCTGCCACAGGAAATGGCGAAGCGCAAGAGCCAAGGGTTCAAGGATTGGTAGTGCGACGATGAATTCGGTCAGTACATTTTCAATTAGCTTTGCTGCCAACGGGTGCGGTACCCATGATCCGGAGCGCCGAGCGTTGCTCGGCATTGATGCATTCAACGTCATTCGTGCCGGGCGATGCCCGGCGCTGCAATTCTTTGGCTTGATGGCTTCCGCACGGCTCGTTCTTTGTCTGGCAATCTTCTTGTTGCTGTCCCTCAACTCAGTGCAGGCCGCCGCGTTCACAGCTACGCTTGATCGCGACACCACGAGCGTAGGCGAGAGCGTAACACTGTCTCTGACCTTTGAAGGCGGCGCGCCGAAAGCCGCGCCGAACATTCCCGCGATTTCCGGACTGGCAATTCGTTACGGCGGCCAATCAAGCCAGCATAGCTTCGTCAACGGTCGCGTTTCGTCGTCCGTCATTTTTAACTACGCCGTCACTCCGACCAAGGTGGGTGACTACGAGATCCCCGCTTTTCAAACGGTAATCGAGGGCAAGACCATCGCCACACAACCGCTGAAACTGAAGGTATCAGCCGCAGCCGCACCGGGTTCGCAGGAGGAACAACTCAAGCAATTCGTTTATCTGAAATTGATTCTGCCCAAGACGGAATTTTACGTCGGTGAAGTTTTCCCAGTGGAGATCCGGCTTTACTCCGCGCTGGACGCGCAGGAATTGCAGGCGCCGCAACTGGCGAGCGAAGGTTTTACCTTTGGCAAACTGCAGCAAGTGCCTGAGACGCGGACGCAGATTGGCAATTACGTGTATCATCTGCTTGCTTTCAAAATGACGGCTACCGCCGCCAAGACCGGCCGCCTCACCCTTGGCCCGGCGCAATGCACTCTGACGTTGAAGGTGCCAACGAACAATCGCCGTCGTTCCGATCCGTTCGACGCATTTGATGACGCGTTCGGTTCATTTTTCGGAAACCGGGTTCAACTGCTGCCGAAGACGCTCGTCAGCGAGACATTCACGGTGCAAGTGAATCCACTTCCAAAAGCCAACGCGCCGTCCGGGTTCGGCGGCGCGGTGGGCAATTTCACCATGGCAGTCACAGTGTCGCCGACCAATGTGGCCGTGGGTGATCCGATCACGATCAAAACGCAGATTAGCGGCGCGGGCGCGCTGGACAATCTCGCCCTGCCAGCGCTCGATGGTTGGAAGGAGTTCAAAACTTATCCCGCGACCAGCAAGGTCGAGACATCCGATGAACTGGGGCTGCAAGGAACCAAGATGTTTGAGCAAGTCGTGGTGCCGCAAAACACTGAAATCAAAGTCGTGCCAGAATTGGCGTTCAGTTTTTTTGATCCGAATCTGAAAGGCTATCGCACGCTGAAGCAAGCGCCGACGCCCGTCGTCGTGCGGCCGGCGGGCGCGACGCAGTTGCCGCCGAGCGTCCCGGCGGACACGACGTCGCCGCGCGAAACGCCCGCCATTCAGGACATCGTCCACATCAAACCGAATCTCGGCGTCCTCACGGCGGCGGGTTTGCCGTTAATCCAACAACGCTGGTTCGTCGCGTTGCAAAGTTTGCCGGTCGCGGTGTTTTTCGCGGCGTTCCTCCGGCGCAAACGCAACGAACGCCTCGCGAACAACCCGCGGCTCCGGCGCAAACGGCAGGTCGCGCAAACCGTCCAAGCGGGATTGAGCGAATTGCGCGAGCACGCGAAGAATCAGCAACCCGAGGAATTTTTTGCGACGGTGTTCCGGCTGCTCCAGGAGCAGTTGGGCGAGCGACTCAACCAGCCCGCCAGCGGAATTACTGAGGCGGTGATTGAGGAACGTCTGCGTCCGCACGGCGTGAACGCCGACATGATGGGCGAGTTGCACGAGTTGTTTCAGACCTGCAATCAGGCCCGCTACGCCGGGCATCGTAGCGCGAAGGAACTGGCGGCGCTGGTGCCAAAAGTGGAAAGCGCCGTGAAGGATTTGAAAAAATTGCCGGATGATTTTTGAGTTATTGCTTGATGAACCAACCAGCAATCCGATTGAGGTTTGAAGTGCGAGGGGCGAAGTGCGAAAGCAATCCCACTCAGCGAGTTTTGCGGTTTTTGTTGGGCACCGTGCTCGCTCTTTTCTCGTTAACCTGCGCCCGCGCCGCCGAAGCCAGCGCCGGATTTGACCAGGCGAACAAACTCTACGAAGAAGGAAAATTTTCCGAAGCCGTAACCGCGTATCAAAAGTTGATCACCAGCGAACAAAGCTCGCCAGCGCTCTTTTTCAATCTGGGCAACGCGCTGTTCAAAGCGGGGCAGCCGGGCCGGGCCGTGCTCTGGTATCGTCGCGCGGAAGCGCTGGCGCCGCGCGACCCGGACATCAAAGCGAACTTGCATTACATCCGCAAGAACGTGAATGGCGGCGCGACGGCAACGAAATGGCGCGCGCGGCTCCAAACTTTCAGTCTGAACGAATGGACGACTTTCACGGTGATCGCCGGCTGGGTGTGGTTCGCCTTGCTGACATTGCGCGAATGGCAGCCGAATCTTCGGCCAGCGTTGCGCGGCGGGACGATGACGGCGGGCGTCCTCGCCGGCGTGCTGGGCGCAGTGTTGTTCTTGGTATGGCAGGATGAGTTTCAAAACAAGCCGGCGGTGGTCATTGTCTCGGAAGCCGTCGTCCGCCGCGGCCCACTCGAAGAATCGCAAAGCTACTTCCACCTCCGGGATGGAGCGGAATTGACGGTGCTCGATCAGAAGGAGAACTGGCTGCAAGTCAGCGACGCAGCGAATCGCATCGGCTGGGTGCGCCGTGAGCAAATTGAATTGGTGCATCCAGCGTCGCCAGCGGCTTCCGTGAAATCCGCCTCGCGCGGTTGAATACCGTCTTCGTTCAGGCGGACCACTGTCATCGCCAAAATCATAATTTTGGTGGTCGAAAGTTTTCCCATGCAGTAACGTCGCCCGAATTTTGGCAACCGTTGAACATGAAAATCGAATTCACCTGTCGGATTTGGAGCGCATTTTTGGCCGCCAGCTTCGGATTGATTGCGCCGGTGCTACAGGCGTCACCGAGCACCGCGCCGGTCATCGCGAATTTTTTCCCGACCAATGGTCCGGCAGGAACCAGCGTCACGATCGTCGGTGCCAATTTGATTACCGCCACGAATGTCGAATTCAACGGCGTGAGCGCCGGTTTCAGCGTTTTCGGCAACCAACTCGTCACAACTGTGCCGACAAATGCGACGACGGGCGCGATTCAGATCTTTACACCCAACGGTGCCACCGCGAGCACCAATGTCTTCACTCTCACCGAGCTTGATCCTCCGCTCATCGAGGATTTTTTCCCGGCCAGCGGGCCGATCGGAACCTCGGTGGCAGTCGTCGGAAAAAATCTTGCCGGCATCACTGCGGTTTGGTTCGGTGGCGTGGCGGCGCTCTTCAGCCCCGGATTTGCCAACACGAATCTCACTGCCACGGTCCCCACCAATGCCACGACCGGCTTCATCACTGTCGTCACCACCGGGGGCACGAACACGAGCGCAAAAACTTTCACCGTGACGGCGACGCCACCACCGATCATCAGCGGCTTCGAGCCGACGAGCGGTGCCGCGGGCACGCGCGTAACCATCAGCGGCACGAATTTGTCCGGCGTGACGGCTGTGCGCTTCAACGGCGTCGAGGCGAAATTCACTCCGGGATTTTTCGGGAGCAGCATCACAGTCTTCGTGCCG
>JACPZS010000131.1 GCA_016195385.1 Verrucomicrobiota bacterium | reverse complement strand
GTTCAAGAAGCAGGCCGTGCAGCTGCTGCTCTCCAGCGGCCGGCCCCTGGCCCAGATCGCCCGCGAGTTGGGCGTGCTGTCCTGGCAGTTGCGCGACTGGAAGCAGCGCCTCCAGCCGCAACTGGCCCAGTAACCCGAGACCCTCGAAGCGATGCGCCTGCGCCTGGCTCAACTGGAACGGGAGAACCTCCAGTTGCGCCACCAGCGCGACATTCTAAAAAAAACGTTGGGCATCGTCTCGACCACATGAGCGACCGCTACCAACGCATTAAAGCCATGGAACCGGATCATCCTCTGAGCGCATTGTGTGCGGCCTTGGGCGTGAGCCGCGCCGGCTATTAGTCCCTCGTAAAACCCGACGTAGCGGCTATCCGGCGACCAGAACGGTTCGAGCGCGTCTTCCACCTCGGGAACCACCCGTGTCTCGTCCGAAGCGAGCGTTCGGATCATGAGTAACCTCTTGTTCGATGTGAGAGTGGTAAACGCGAGATACCGGCCGTCCGGCGAGAGAACGAAATCGTCGATGTGGGATTCCGCTGGTGGCGCAATTGAAAGGCGGAGTTGCGGCTGCGCAACTGGCGGTTCGCGGCGACGGCTGACCACGACCAGCGCGATGAGAGTGAGCAGAAGAACCGCAGTCGCCCAAGCAAGTCGCTCGCTCGAAAGCCAGCGCGCGGTTGCCTTCCCTGAGAGCGCCCGCGCCGTGGCCGACGTGGAGCCAGAAAGATTTTCCAACGCGAACGCCAGATCGCTCGCCGTCTGAAACCGCCGCTCGGGCTTCTTCTCCAGGCAACGCTGAAGGATGCGATTGAGCGCAGGTGGCAAGTTCGAATTTGATTCGCTCAAATCGGGCGGCTCCTCGGTGAGGATCGCGTGCATCGTCTCGACGCTCGTGCCGCGTTTGAACGCCCGCTGGCCCGCGAGCATTTCGTAAAGCACGGCGCCGAACGCAAAAATATCCGTGCGCTGATCCGTCGCCGCGCCGCGCACCTGCTCCGGCGCCATGTAGCCCGGCGTGCCCATCACGCGCCCCGGCTCGGTGGATTCATTCGCCACGGATGCAACCACCGTCGGCGCGTCGGCATCAATCGACTTGGGATTTGGGATTTGAGATTTGGGACTTTCTTTCAACTTCGCCAAACCAAAATCCAAGATTTTGACACGCCCTTCCTGCGTGACGAAAAGATTCTCCGGCTTGAGATCACGGTGAATGACGCTTTTGCCGTGCGCCGCCGCCAAACCTTGAGCGACTTGCAGCGCGTACTCGATAGCTTTGCGTGGCGTCAACGGGCCGTTCTTCAACGCGTCGCGCAGCGTCTGGCCTTCGAGCAGTTCACTCACGAGATACGGCGCGCCTTCGTGCTGGCCCACGGCGAACACCGTCATGATGTTCGGGTGATTGAGCGTCGCCAGGGTTTTGGCCTCCTGCTCGAAGCGCCGGAGCCGATCCGCATCGGCCGCGAATTCCTTGGGCAGAACTTTGATCGCCACCTCCCGTCCGAGTCGCGTGTCGTGCGCGCGATAGACTTCACCCATCCCGCCCGCGCCGAGCGGAGCAAGGATTTTAAAGACGCCGAATTGCTTTTCCAGTGGCACGGAAACGATGCTGTCAAAGCCGGGGTGGAATTTCAACGACGCAAAGTGACCGGCAACCAACTTTCGCGCGCAAGCTTAAGCGCGCATTGCGGCGCGCTGATGTCGGAGAGGAATTGCTTGCGCGCCGCGTGCCGTGCGATGACGCTTCGCCAGAAGTCATCCAATCAACATGGCTGCAAAAACTGAAGCGCCGCCCGCTCCAAAGAAACTCACAACCGAAGCACTGCGACTGGCCGAAGACGCCGCGCGCCAGAGGAATTGGAAACGCTGGGGTCCCTACCTCGCCGAACGCCAGTGGGCCACCGTGCGCGAGGATTATTCCGAGTGGGGCACGTGCTGGGATTATTTTCCCCATGAACACGCACGCAGCCGCGCGTATCGCTGGGGCGAGGACGGGTTGCTCGGCATCACGGATCGCGAATGCCGGCTGTGCTTTGCGCTGGCGCTGTGGAACGGGCGCGATCTGATCTTGAAGGAGCGCATTTTCGGTCTCACCGGCTCGGAGGGCAACCACAGCGAGGACGTGAAGGAGGAGTATTTTTATCTCGATTCGACGCCGACGCACTCCTATCTCAAGGCGCTCTACAAATATCCGCAGGCTGAGTTTCCGTACGCGCTACTCGTCGAGGAAAATCGCCGGCGCACCAAAGCCGAACCGGAGTTCGAACTGCTCGACACCGGCATCTTCGATGGCAACCGTTACTTCGATGTCGTCGCCGAGTACGCAAAAAATTCTCCGGACGACATCCTCATCCGCGTTACCATCGCCAATCGCGGCCCGGACACGGCCCCGCTGCATCTGTTGCCGACGGTTTGGTTTCGCAACACCTGGACGTGGGGCTGCACCCATGAGGGTTGTTCGCTCAAGCCGCGCATCGCCCTGGAAAGTCCGAGCCGCTTGTCGATCACACACGAAACGCTTGGCCGCTTTTTCTTTGAACTCGTCGCCGCACCGAACGCCGCGCCACCGCCAATCCTGTTCACGGACAACGAAACGAATCATCAGCGGCTCTTTGGCGCCGAGAACACGGCTCCCTTTGTCAAAGACGCCTTTTACGAGTAGGGGATCCACGGGCGCGCCGATGGAGTGAATCTCAAAGGCTACGGCACTAAGGCCGCACCGCATTACGCGCTGGAACTGGCGGCCGGTGAAACGAAGACGTTCTGCTTCCGCCTCTTCGCCGAGAGCGAAGCCGAAACGGTAAAAGGCGGCGTGAGCTTCGACGCAATTTTTGCGCAACGCGCCCGCGAAACCGACGAATTTTACGACGCAATCAATCCGCCGCAGTTGACTCCAGCCGAGCGTACCGTGGTGCGCCAAGGTTATGCGGGATTGCTCTGGAGCAAACAGTTTTACCACTACGTTTTGCAGGACTGGCTGAATGGCGATCCTCATTCGCCAACGCCGCCCGCGAGCCGACAGCAGGGCCGCAACGCCGAGTGGACGCACATGTACGCGCGCGACATCATCTCGATGCCGGATAAGTGGGAATATCCGTGGTTCGCGGCATGGGATCTGGCGTTTCACATGATTCCTTTCGCGCGCCTCGACGGAAAATTCGCAAAGGATCAACTCAGCCTTTTCCTGCGTGAGTGGTACATGCACCCCAACGGGCAAATCCCCGCGTATGAATTTGCCTTCGGCGATGTGAACCCGCCCGTTCACGCATGGGCCGCCTGGCGTGTTTACAAAATCGCCGACAAGCCCGGCCAGCGCGATCGCCAATTCCTCGAAAGTGTTTTCCAAAAGCTGCTCATCAACTTCACCTGGTGGGTGAACCGCAAGGATTCGCAGGGTAAAAATCTTTTCTCAGGCGGCTTCCTTGGGCTGGACAACATCGGTGTCTTTGATCGCTCGAAGCCGCTGCCCGGAGGCGGGACATTGCAGCAAGCCGACGGCACGGCGTGGATGGCGTTTTACTCCGCAACGATGCTCTCCATCGCGCTCGAACTGGCGAAGGACGGCAACAAGATCAACACCGCCTACGAAGACATGGCCTCAAAATTCTTCGAGCACTTCGTGCAGATCACCGACGCGATGAACACGCTCGGCGGCACAGGGCTGTGGAACGAGGAAGACGGCTTCTACTACGACCAGGTGCAGACGGATCATCAAGTCATCCCGCTCCGGACGCGCTCGCTCGTGGGATTGCTGCCGCTGATCGCCGTGGAAGTTTTGGACGACAACCACATCAAAAGCCTGCCGGGATTTTACAAACGCTTCACCTGGTTTCTCAACAATCGCAAAGACCTCTCGCGTCACATTTCCTACTGCGAAACGATGCGTGGCGCGCGACGCCTCCTGGCCATTCCGTCACGCGACCGGCTGGAGCGCGTGTTGCGCTATCTGCTGGACGAAAGCGAATTTCTTGCGCCGTACGGCATCCGTGCCTTGTCGAAATTTCACCATGAACATCCGTTCGTATTCAACGCCGGCGGCGAGGAACATCGCGTCGATTACCAGCCCGGCGAATCGACGACGGGACTCTTCGGCGGCAACTCCAACTGGCGCGGGCCGATTTGGTTTCCCGTCAATTACCTCATCATCGAAGCGCTCGAACGCTACCACCATTTCTACGGCGACTCGCTCAAAGTCGAGTGCCCGCGCGGCTCCGGTGTCTGGCTCACGCTCGACCTGGTGGCACAAGAAATCAGCCGCCGCCATACCACGCTCTTTTTGCCGGACGCCAAAGGCCGCCGTCCGAGCCACGGTGGCGAGCGTCGCTTTCACGAAGATCCACACTGGCGCGACTTGATTCTGTTCCACGAATACTTCCACGCCGACACGGGCAAAGGACTGGGAGCGACGCATCAAACCGGCTGGACGGCGCTCGTGGTGCGCATGATCAAAGACCTCGCGCGTAAACGCCGGCAAACTGCGTGACGTTTTGCCGCCGTCGATGATTGGTCTGCTAATCGCATCCGTTTTCTTCTGCCACTCGTATGCAAAATGAACACCGGTGGTGTGGGCGCGCGGTTCGCGTTCGCAATCAATCCCGCCTATTGCATGAATTTATCGGCGCGAACTTCAGTCAGTGGCGTGGTCAAAGTCCATGCTGGCAGCAAGGCGGATTCCGCGTGTCGTGCCACTGCTCACGGACAGAAGCCAACGCAAATGACGAGAAACGTATTCATCACTGGCGGCACCGGCTACCTTGGCCGGCACTTGATCCCGCCGCTCTTGAATCGCGGCCATTACGTTCGCGCGCTCGTCCGGCCCGGATCGGAACGAAAAATTTCCGCCGACTGCCGGGTGGCTTTAGGGGATGCGTTGAAACAAGAAAGCTTCGCCCACCAGATCAAGCCCGCGGACGCGTTCGTTCAACTCGTGGGCGTGCCGCATCCCAGTCCCGCCAAGGCAAAACTTTTTCGCGAGATCGATCTGGTTTCGGTGCGCGCCTCGGTCGCGGCGGCAGTGGACGCAGGAATTCAGCATTTCATTTACGTGAGCGTTGCCCAGCCCGCCCCCATGATGAAAACGTATCAAGCAGTTCGCGCCGAGGGCGAAGCGCTGATCAGGGGGAGCGGACTGAATACCACGATTCTTCGTCCGTGGTACGTCCTCGGGCCGGGACATCGCTGGCCGTACGCGTTCATTCCGTTTTACTGGCTTTGCGAACGCCTGCCCGCGACACGAGTGACCGCGAAACGGCTCGGTCTGATCACGCTTGCGCAGATGACTGGCGCGTTGGTCACCGCCGTGGAGAACCCCGCGCAGGGAGTGCGAATTGTCGAAGTTCCGGAAATTCGAGCCGCAGCTTGGAACTAAAATTGAGCGCGAGATGCCGAAGTCCACAAGCGACGCATAACTTCGACCACTGAGCAATCAACGAAATGCTAGGGCGAACTGCGCGGCTCGACACCGAGCAAATGCCGCACAAAAAAGTCCGCGCGCCGTCGTTTGCCGTACGGCGACTCGGCCGAGCCGTGCCCCGCGCCGGGAACGATGAGCAAATCAAAATCCTTGTCGGCCTTTACGAGCGCGTTGGCAACTTGCATCGTCGAGGCGGGATCCACATTTTGGTCCAGTTCACCGACGATGAGCAGCAGCTTGCCCTGGAGCTTGTGCGCTTGTGTGACGTTGGATTGCTCTTCGTAATGCGGGCCGATGGGCCAGCCCATCCAAAGTTCATTCCACCAGATTTTGTCCATGCGATTGTCGTGGCAGCCGCAGTCCGAGACGGCGACCTTGTAGAAATCTCCGTGCGCCAGCAGCGCACGCGTCGAGCTTTGGCCGCCCGCCGAGCCGCCGTAAACGCCGACACGCGTCAGGTCGAGATAAGGATATTTTGCCGCGGCGGCCTTGATCCAAAGGATGCGATCCGGAAACCCAGCGTCGCCGAGATTCTTCCAGCACACGTCGTGAAACGCCTTCGAGCGATGGCTCGTGCCCATGCCGTCGATTTGCACGACGACGAAGCCGAGTTCGGCCAGCTCGCTCATCGTGCGGTGCGAACTGGAAAATTCCTTGGGCACGAACGCGCTTTGCGGCCCGGCGTAGATGTTCTCAATGACAGGATATTTTTTGTTCGGATCAAAATTCGTCGGCCGGATGATGACGCCGTAAATGTCCGTCGTGCCATCGCGGCCTTTCGCGACAAAGCGTTCCGGCGCGCGCCAGCCGGTTTTGAGCAACTCGTTCCAATCCGCGCGCTCAAGCTCACGAACAAGTTGGCCGTCATCCGCGCGGCGCAATTCGGCGACGGGCGGCAGATCCACGCGCGACCATGTGTCGATGAAAAAACGATTATCGGGCGCGAACTCAACCTTGTGGACACCGTCGCCTGCCGTGAGCACGATGAGTCCGGAGCCATCAAAGTTCACGCGGCAGTAGTGGACGTAGTAAGGGTCTTGCTCTGGACGAATGCCCCCGGCGCGAAACCAGATTTGCCGCGCCTGCTCATCCACGCGTTCGACGCCGCGCACGACCCATTCGCCTTTCGTGATTTGGTTTTTCACGCGACCCGTTTCGGCGTCGTAAAGATAAAGATGATTCCAGCCGTCGCGCTCGGACATCCAGATAAGCTCGCGCGCGTCGTCAAGGTAATGTGTGTAGAGCTTGCCCGCGTAGTCGATGAACGTCCTGCTCTGCTCATCGACAATGGCGCGCGTCGCGCCCGACTTGGCATCGACCGCAACCACGCGCAACAACCGATGCCCGCGTTGATTGTAAAGAAAAGTGAAGCGGCTGGAATCGGGTGCCCAACGCAGCTCCGAAATGCTCCACGGATTGGGAAACAATTCGTCGCTCACGGAAATCTGCCGACGCGCGTCCACGTCGAACAGTTGCGGCTTGGCGAGTGGGATGCGGTCGCCAGGCTTGAGGTAATCGAACGAGTGGAGCTTCGGTTGAAGTTGATCCTTGGGCGACGATTCCACGAGAACAACTTTGTGCTCCTCGCCTTTCTTCGTGCGCACCGCGACAAGCTTCTTCGAATCCGGTGACCAATGGAGACGTTCACCGAAACTGTCGTCCGCGTTGCCGTCGCTGCTCAACGGAAATTCATCGCCCGATTCCAAGTCTTGAATCAGCACGTTGTGATCTTTGACAAACGCGAGCCGCTTCCCGTCCGGCGAAAGTCCGTGGCGAGGTTCGCGTGCCTTGGAGATTTTTTGTTTGGCTGGCTGGACGGCAGTTTTGCCATCGACTTCCACCGTCGCGGCCTCTGCTTCGGCGATGAATGTGCCGAGCGTTTTGGCGTCGCCAACAACGATCCAGACGTGTCCCGCAAACGTGTGCTGACTGCGCCGTTCGCCCGCGCCGAGCTTGCCGTAACTTTGTCGGCGGCCTTCCGCATCCAGCCAGAACAACTCGACTTCGGCGTCGGTGCGATTCACGAACGTCAGCGTCGTTTCATCGCCGGCGCGCGTGCTGGCTTTCGGCGCGTCTTCGGGCGCAAGCGACGTAAGCGAAACGTCGCGGCTCGGTAACTCGCGCAATTCGTAGCTTTCGAGATCGTAACGCCAGTTTTTGCCGGCAGCGCGAAACTCGATCGCATGTTCATGAATCTTGAAGTCCAGTTGCGCGAAAGGCAGTTGATCGGCCTTGGCCTCTTTGACACCAGCATTGATGAGCGCGGCGGCAAGTCGCGTGTGATCGAAAACGGGACGCTTCGCACCGCTCACCGCATCCACGAAGACAAACTCATGCGCGTCAGCGCCAGTTTGAACACGATACCAGAAATTGGTGTTCCCCGCGAGCCAGTGCGGCCTGACACTGGCGCGAAAAACCTTGTTCTCGGTAAGTTTGCGAAAATTGTTCGCCCGCTCGAAGTCGGCGCGCGTGCCTTGCGCAAAACCGGGCGAGAGTTGCCACGTCCACAAGATGGCGAAGCAAGCCAAGCCGTGAAGTTTGCGTTTCCAAAGTAGTTTCATAGCGATGACGACAGACAGATTTTGCATAGCATGTCCCGGACGGCAGGCTGCGCCAAGCGGGGAGTTCGGTGTCATTCGCAACGCGGCGCGCAGTCGCAGTCCTTAGCTTGGAGGCTGCTTGTCAGGAGCTGAACGAAATCCATACCGGCTCAGGAAATCATCGGTCGGGGCCATGATGCGGATGCGACGGCGCTGGAAAGGATCCTGGTAGCTTAAAGAAACGGCGCGCAGAGCCAGTTCACCACGCGGCCTGGCCGGCATTTCGTTTCCCAAGGCGTAGAGCGGATCATGCAGGATGGTCAGGCCGGAAGCCAGCAAGTGCAATCGAATCTGGTGTGTGCG
Organism: Verrucomicrobiota bacterium; assembly: GCA_016195385.1. Taxonomy (GTDB): domain Bacteria; phylum Verrucomicrobiota; class Verrucomicrobiia; order Limisphaerales; family JACPZS01; genus JACPZS01. Next base: position 11,515 of record JACPZS010000131.1, on the reverse strand, counting down.
TCCCGTGGTGGGGCGCGCTTCGATCAGGGCGAAAGGAGGCTGGGTTTGAACCACGCGGAAATGTGTCTCCGCCTCTTTGCCATATTGCGGATCGACAAAGCGCCGTCCCTGCGCGTTCGGCTCGGCCGAGAGTTTTTCCCGGCAAATCCAGTCTTTCTTGGACGGTATGGTGGCAACGACCGCGAGATAGATTTTCTCCACGCACCGATCCGCGAAGAGCTGGCTGTAGGTGTTCACCGCGCCCGGGCTTTTGCCGAAGAGCATCACGCCGGTCGTTTCCGCGTCGAGACGATGAATGTAACGCAACGAACGCAGTTGCCGCGAGCGCGCCCAGTAATCACCGGCCTGAATGGAGGATTGGATGGCCAGTTGCAGATTGCGATCCGTCTTGTCCCAGGAATTGGGAATGAGCATCCAACCGGATGGCTTGTCGATGGCAATGATGGAGCGATCCTCGTAGAGGATGGGAATTCGCACTTCGTCTGCCAACTCGATAAATTTGGGTTTGGCCATGCCGGAGCATGGAGCGGATGCCGGCCAAGTTCAAGAACACGGGTCGGAGCGCCTTGTTTTTGCTAATGCAACCGGGGAATGCGCCGACGATTGGTAGGAGAACGCGAGTTCCCGCTCCGTGTGATTACATTATCAACGGCGGCAGCGCATTGATAAAAATGAAAACTATTTTGATGATCGAAGACGATCCACTGATCGCCCGGGTCTATAAAACTCAAATAGAGAAAGCAGGGTTCCAACTTCAAGTCGCGGACACTGCCGAGGCCGGTTTGCTCGCACTGAGCACCGCCCGCCCCGATCTGGTCCTGCTGGACTTGATGCTGCCGGCGATCTCGGGGGTAGAGATTCTGAAACGCCTGCGCGCGGATGCGTCCCTCGCCGGTCTCCCGGTGTTTGTGCTGACCGCAGTCAATTTCAGCGACCTGGCGAGGGAAGCGGCGCAGGCCGGCGCCAACCGGGTTTTCGACAAAGCCAAAATCATTCCGCTCGATATTCTCGACGCCATCGAGGAAGACGGCATCTTCGACCCCACGCCTGCGGCACGGGCGTGCTGACCCACTTGCTCAAGGGAATCGCTCGCCGAAATTTTGCGGATACTCGTTTCGCGGGAGACAGGTTCAATCAGCTAAATTTTCCAAGTCCGCGCCGGCCATGAATAAGCTAAACAGGTGAGTAAATTCTGCCGACACATGGGTTGACATGGCATCGAAGACAACACCGGCCGCGGCTTTCCAGTTCCAGAAATTGGTTGCCCCATTTTAAGATGACTTGCCGCATTCCCAAGTTGCTCTTGATCGACGACGATTCCGCGTTGGCCGGGCTGATGATGGATTGTCTCGGCAAGGACGCGTGCGATCTCACGATCGCGCTGGACAGTGCCACCGCGTTTGAATGTCTGCGTCAGTCCGTGTTTGATCTGGTTTTGTTGGACTTGGGTTTGCCGGGACGCGATGGCTTTGCGTTGCTCGAGGATTTGCGAGCGAACGACACGCTCAAGGAAACTCCGGTGATGATTCTCTCCGGCTGGAAAGACACTTCCCACAAAGTCCATGGATTCGAACGCGGAGCCGTTGACTACATCACGAAGCCATTCGAGCCCGCCGAACTACGCGCGCGGATCCACGCGGCGGTGCAGCAGAAGTCTCACGAAAAGGAGCTTCGGCGGCAGATTGAACAACTGACCCAGGCCCGCCAGATCGCCGAAGCCGCCACGCTGGCCAAATCCGAGTTTCTCGCCCGCATGAGTCACGAAATTCGCACGCCGATGAACGGGGTCATCGCGATGACCGGTCTCTTGATCGACTCCGGGCTGACTCCAGAGCAGAAGAATTTCGCCGAGACCATCCGCACCAGCGGCGAAGCCCTGCTGACGCTCATCAACGATATTTTGGATTACTCGAAAATCGAATCCGGAAAAATGGAACTCGAACGCCAGCCGTTTGACTTGCGCAAGTGCGTCGAGGACGTGCTGGATTTGTTGGCGCCGCGCGCCGCGGAAAAAGGCCTGGAGTTGCTTTATGAATTGGAGGACGCCATTCCAGCAACGCTTGTCGGCGACATTAGCCGCGTGCGGCAGGTGATGGTCAACCTTCTGAGCAACGCGATCAAATTCACCGCCGCCGGTGAAGTCGTCGTGACCATCAAGATCGTCGCGCCGACGGAAACGAACGCCGCGATGCGGGATTCCGTCCCAGCGCAGTGGTTGCAAGCGACCGTGCGCGATACCGGCATTGGCATCCCGCCTGAAAAACTCGACCGCCTGTTCAAGTCGTTCAGCCAGGTGGATGCTTCGACGAACCGGCAATACGGCGGCACCGGCCTGGGGCTGGCGATCAGCCGGAGCCTCGTCGAAGTGATGGGTGGCCGGCTTTGGGTCGAAAGCGCGCCCGGAGAAGGTTCGCAATTCCATTTCCAAATTCCCATCGTCGCCGCGCCGGAAGGCGCGAAGTCGAGCCGACTCCAGCCGCATCTGTGTGGCTTGCGCGTGCTGATCGTGGATGATAACGCCACGAGCGCGCAGTGGCTCGCCAATTGCACCCGCCAGTGGGGACTACAGCCGACCGTTTTCAACAGCGCGGCGCAAGCGTTGCCAGGACTCGCGTTGGGACAGCCATTCGACATCGCCATCGTGGACATGCAGATGCCGGACAAGGACGGTCTGACCGTGGCCAACGAACTCCGTCAAGTGCGTGGTTACCAGAAAACGCCCATCGTGCTGCTCACTTCGCTCAATGCGCGGACAGATTCAGCAGGCATCGCCTCGGCCAGCTTTCATCAAATCACCAAACCCATCAAGCCGGCCCTGCTCAGGGAAATTCTCTGCCAGGCGGTACAGGGCCAGCCCGTGCCCGCGTCAGTCACCGTTGCCGTAGCTCCCAAAGTGATCCCCAAACTCGCAAGTCGCTTTCCTCTGAACGTCCTGGTCGTGGACGACAATCCGATCAATCAGAAAGTTGCCACGCAACTTCTACAGCAGCTTGGTTACGCGGTGAAACTGGCAGGCAACGGCCAGGAAGCCTTGCAAGCAGCCGAACGCGATCGGTTTGATTTGATTTTCATGGACGTGCAGATGCCCGTAATGGACGGGTTGGAAGCCACGCGGCGCATCCGCAAGCTGCCGTCGGTGAAGTCCGCGTCACGCCGCCTCATCATCATCGCGATGACGGCAAACGCGATGGCAGGTGATCGCGAGCAATGCCTCCTCGCGGGCATGGATGATTACCTTCCCAAACCAGTGCGTCCCGCCGCGCTGGAGGCGGTGATTGAAAAATGGGCGCACGTCGCGACCGTCGCCCGGCAGACGCCAGCCCCCACGACCGAATCAATCCCTCACCCGCCGCCCACGGTGGCTGCGGCTACCCCGTCGGTGGCTTCAGAGTCGAACGCGATGCCGGTCGAACTGGAGCGCTTCAGCGAGCTGGCCGGCGGCAGCCCGGAGGGCATTCGTGAGTTGGCGGAACTTTACCTCACGCAAACCGCCGGGCACTTGAAGAAGTTGAGCGAAGCCGCCCTTGCTGCCGACGCCGCCAGGATCGCCCGCCTAGCGCACACTTGCGCCGGTTCGAGCGCCACGTGTGGCGTGACGCACATGGTTGAATTACTGCGCGAGTTGGAGCGCATGGGCCGCGAAGGACAATCCAACGGCGCGCGCGAGATCGTGGAGGCGGTCGTGCTGGAATTTGAAAAAGTCCGCAGTTATTTATTGGAAAATCTCAAACCTCAACCCGCCTGCGTCCCATGAATCAAGACAGTCGTAAATTGTTAATCATCGAAGACGACCAGATCATCGCGAACATCTACAAGAGCAAGTTCGAGAAGGCTGGTTACGAAGTGGACGTCGCCACCGACGGACAGGCCGGCTTTTACCGCGTCCATGAATACAAGCCCAACGCGGTGCTGCTGGATTTGATGCTGCCGCACATGAACGGCGTGGACATTCTGAAAAAAATCCGCGCCCAGAAACGATTTGAACGCCTGCCCATCGTGGTTTTCACCAACGGCTTTTTGAGCGAATACGCCCAAGACGCCGCCGTCTCCGGCGCGAATCTGGTGTTCAACAAAGCGACGACCATGCCGCAACAGATCATCGACGCCGTCAACTCGGCCATCGGGCAATTGAGTCCCGGCGTGATGGTTTCGGGTGCCGCTACCGCGCCCGCGCCTGCGCCAGCCGTGGCAGAGTCCTCGCCGACGACAACGGCTCCAGCAGTGTCCGCTCCGGTGGCGGCACCGGCCGTGTCCACTTCGGGAGCGTCCATTAACACCGATGGCGACGCGTCATTCCAAGCCGAATTGCTGCAGGACTTTTTGAGCCAACGCGAGGCCACCATCGCGCTGCTGCGGCGGTTGCTCCAGAGCTGCACCAAATGTGAGGACGAGAACGCCCGGCCCGCGCAATGGCTGGAGTTGCACCGCAAGATTCACGGCTTGGCGGGCACTGCCGGCATGGTCGGTTTGACGAACATCGCGCAACTCAGCGGCGCGACGGCCGCACTGGTGAAAGAACTGCAAGAAAAGCCCAAGAGCGTCACCGTTTCCACGACGCAGACCGTCGCGCAAGCGGTGGATTTGCTGGGCACGCTTTTCGAGCTGGGCACGACACCGATGCCGGACGCCGCGACAAGCTCCAACATTCTGGTCGTGGACGACGAAGTTATTTCACGCCGGGCTGTCACTTACGCGCTCGACAAGGCGCAGTTGCGCTCAACAGCGGTGGAAGATCCCAACGAAGCCCTGAAGCTATTTGCGGAGAATAATTTCGATTTGATCATTCTCGACATCGACATGCCGGGAATCAATGGCTTGGAACTTTGCACCAGGCTTCGCGAAGTGCCGTCACAGAAAAACACGCCGGTGATTTTCGTGACCGGCTTGACCGACTTCGAGCATCGCACAAAATCCAAATTGAGCGGAGGAAACGATTTCATCGCCAAACCCTTCCTGTTCATCGAACTGACCGTCAAGGCGCTGCTCAACGTGCTCCGCCATCGCCTGCCTTCGCCGCCGGCGTGAGCAGGCACGACGCGATGCCCGGCATTGGAAAACCAGGCCACAACGTAGCGCGCGCCGGTGATTTCAAATGGAAACTGGCCTTCTCCACCATGAGCTGACAGGTTTTCCGCCGGGCTTTCCGACGCGGTCCGCGGCACATATCTCCGAGCGCCAACTGGCGCGCACGCTCAACTCGGTGGTGGCGGCCGCGTTGCCGTCCGTGTTCGGCTGGCTGGCGGTGCTGGCCATGCTCGTCCTGGCGGGCTGGATCGCGTTCCTGCCGGGCCAGGTTCAGCCCGCGCGATTGGACTTGCTCTGGCTCACGGCAGGAGTGTTGCTGTCGCTGCGCGTGCTCACGTGGTTCGCAAAAATCCCCGACGGCTGCGCGCATTCGCTGGTCGCGCTCGTGGCGGCGCTGCTCCTGGCAAATCTGTTTCTGGAGTTCCACCTCGAATTGAATCCTGCGCCGACCACCCTGTTAATCCTGTTGCTCATCGGTGCCGCCAATCTGCTGCTCGACACCATCTGGTTCATTTGCATCGTGCTCGCGACCCTCGCGGGCTGGGCGCATTTCGCCATCGCCGCCGGCCAGCCGGCTGTTTGGACACGTCCTGGTTTCGCACTCGCCGGCGGCGTCGCAATCGCGGGCTTGATGTTCCGGTCGCGGCTGCGAGCGCAGCGGCTCCATTTGTCCGAAGTCGCGCGCCGCGCGGAACTCGACCAGGCGCTCGACACCGCCCGACAATATGAGGAACAGTTTCGGCAACTCTCGAGCGCCGCGTTTGAAGCGCTGATCATCTACGACCACGGACGCATTCTGCAGGCGAATCAAGCCGCCGCGACGTTGTTTGGCTTCGCCCTGCCGGATCTCATTGGCAGCCGCGTGCTCGATCTGTTTCCTTCCGCCCAACTGCATACGATCAGCCACAGTCTGGAGTTCGGCAATTTCAAATCGTTTGAAGCGGAAGGAGCGCGCAAAGACGGCACCCTCTTCCCAGTTGAATTGATCGGCAAAGCGATGACCTGGCAGGATCGCACCGTGCGCGTGATCGCGGTGCGCGATTTGAGCACCTTGAAAGCGACGGAACTGCAACTCGCGCAGGAGAAACTAATGCGCGACCGCCAGTATCGTCGCCAATCGGCGCTGGCCGATCTCGAACTGACCATGGATCAGCCGCATGAATTGAAGCCTACGCTACAGCGCATTGCCGAACTGGCGGTGTGGCAATTGCCAGCCAGCGAGGCAGGCGTGTTTCTGCACGAAACGGAAAACGGGACCTTTGCTCTGAGCGCCAGTTCCGCCGCCACCGTCTGCGTCCGGCCACGCTTCGCGCGCACGGAAAAATTGCCGCTGGCACTCACGTTGCCGTTGGATAATCGGGAGGCGTTGAGCGTCACCGACGCCACGCAGGACGTTTTTGGAATCCGGCAGATCTTTCCGCATGCCGAGTTGGGTGCGTATGTCGTGCTGCCGATGTTGAGCGAAATGCGAATCGTGGGCCTGATGTTCGTGCTGCACGCGCAGCCGCGTCCGTTCACGCCCGAGGATCTGGCTTTTCTGGAGAACCTGGCTGGCCGCGCCGCCGTGGCGGTGTTCAAACTGCGCTCGTTTGAAAAACTCCGCCGCGCGAACGAACAGCTCGAACAACAGCGCGCGGAACTCAAATCGAAGAACACCGAGTTGACCGGGACGAAGGACGCAGCCGAAGCCGCCGCGCGCGCCAAAACGCAGTTCCTCGACAACATGAGCCACGAATTTCGCACGCCGTTGAATGGGATTCTCGGGATGGCGCACTTGCTCTCGCAGGCCGATCTCGACAGCGACCAGCGCGAAAGCATGCAACTTCTCCAGGACAGCGCCGAACATCTGCTCGCGATCGTCAACGACACACTCGATCTCAGCCAACTCGAAGCCGGCCGGCTGGCATTGCAGTTGGAAGATTTCGATGCGCGCGAAATCGTCGCCGAATTGATTAACAAATTTTCCCCTGTCGCAGTACGCAAGAACTTGTCGCTGGCCAGTTCGTTTCCAGAAGGCTTGCCGACGCGCTGGCGCGGCGACGCCAGCCGTCTCCAGCGCGTGCTTGGCCATTTGCTCGACAACGCAATCAAGTTCACTGAGCGCGGCGGCGTGCATCTCCAAATTCGCGCCCAGGATCAAAAGCCGGATGCCGTGACGATCCGGTTTGAAATTCGCGACACGGGCATCGGCATTCCAGTCGAAGCGCAAGCGGATTTGTTCCGCCCCTTTCATCAAGCGGACAATTCACGGACGCGACAATTTGGCGGAGCGGGTCTGGGTCTGGCGTTGTGCAAGCGGCTGGTGGAATTGATGGGCGGCCAAATCGGAGTCGAGAGCCGCGCGGGTGATGGCGCGAGTTTCTGGTTCACGGCGAAATTCTCCAATGCGACCAGTGAGACTACTCCTCGGCAACCGGGTTAGTTCCGCTGCGCCAGTACCAGCACACCTGCGCGCATCATTCCAGTCCGCCTCGTCGCCGATGCGCTGACTGCGCGTGGGCGAAGAATTCCTCAGCCACCATGAAACCCACACATGAATAGGCACCGCAGCGGCACGGGTGTTCACGATAGTCCACCAAATCGTAGCCGTAATTGAACGTCAACTCCTCGCCGGACGAGATCGTGCGCGCAGCGATGAGCCAGATGCGGCCCTCCGCCAGAATCGCCACGCAGTTGGGCGTGCAACTGTGATTGAAAAAGCGCGCAGGATTCCCGTCGACGTTTCCGTCGAGGTCGAAGTTTTCATCCAGGTAAAAAATGTATTCGTTGTTCGCTTGGCAGCGGCGGCTGGACTCCGTCTTCGCGATCTTTTCGCCGACGTATTCCGTCACGCGAGTCCCGTCTGTAAAGTCACGCAAGGCGAATGCGCCCCGGCCATGAATCGGCGAGGGGCGAATTTCAAAAACTGGCTCCGGCTTCGGCGGGGCGGAGTTGGTCATTTTAAGAGGCGAGGGCAAGATCGGTTTAATGACGGACAATTTCCGCACAGCGCATCTTTTGCTCTGGCACAAAAATTCTCTCATTGATGGCTTAACCAAGCCATCGCGAATAAATAATTACGGTCCACATTCTGAATAACGAGCCATGATTGCACCATTCCTGATATTCCTGGGCGCGGTAAGCATCGTCGTCACGTACCTCCTGATCTTCCGGCATTTTCTGCGGCAAAGTGAAGCGGATTCAGCGCCCGCGTTTTCGGAGGCGCGGAACGAAAGTCGTGAATTTCATTCGCTGCACTCGACTTCGCACAGCGCTGCCTGATCCACAGCGCTGCCTGATCGTTTGTCACCGGCTGAAGCCCGCGCGGGTTTGCCAGTGAGTAGTAAAAGACTCTGAGTTTGGGCATCGGGCAAAGCTTTGGGGAATAGGAAGGCGATTTTGTTTTTCAACAACGCCGCTGCTTTTTTACTCAGGGCTATCACTCTAGCGATAGGTCGCCGGGGTTTGGAGTGTTTTGAGAAAGTGCCTCCGAGCCGCTGATCAACGCAAGCTGGCGCAGGTATTTTATCGCGGTTTTGAAATACTTCGGCCACGGCGCGGTGATTTTTACTTCCGCTTTCGTCAGCGGGTGTTCGAAGGTGATCGTTTCAGCGTGCAAGGCCAGGTCTTCCAACAATGGGCGCTCGACCCGGTTTCGCTTGAGACGATAGGTTGGCTTCAAGCTCGACAAGTAGAACGGCCCGCCGCCATAGAGCGAATCAGCCGCCAGTGGAAAACCTTGCGCCTGTAAATGCACGCGGATTTGGTGCGGGCGGGCCGTCCACGGTTGGCATTGGAGCAACGCGTATCCGCGGTATCGCTCGAGCACAGTAAAATCGGTGCGTGCTTTTTTCCCGCCTTTCGCATCCACACGCACGCTGCCATTACGAATCGGATGCGGCGCGAGTTTGGCGTTGATTTGAAATTGTGTTTCTGGTGGGTTTCCCTGCACGAGCGCCAGATAACTCTTTTGCGGTTTCTCCGCGCCAAACTGGTTGGCCAGGTTCACAAGCACTGGTTTTTCTTTCGCCAGCAGGAGGACGCCGCTGGTTTCAAAGTCGAGCCGATGGGTGTTCGCAAGGTAGGTGACGCGCCGCTGCACCACCCAAGGCGCGCCGCGCGTGATGTCACGATGCAAAAGCGTCATCAAATCGGGCCGGTTGGGAGCGCCGTGATCGGGCGAAGTGAGCAAGCGGCTCGGCTTGTTGAGCGCGAGCAAGCATTCATCCTCGAAGAGCACCGGGATTTCCCAGAATTCTTGCGTCGCGCGGGATGAAAGTTTGATGACGTTGTTCAAAATAATCCAACTCGGCGGGATCCATCCACCGCGCTCGCCGCGCTGTCAATGCCGCAGCCAGCATTTGAGCAATCTGCTCTGCGCGCCGAACAGCGACGGCAAAACAGAGCGTCGCAACTCACTACAGCGGACTAATTCGCGCTCTTGTATCCGCCCGGCATTCTCAAATTGGCATGTTCCAATTCCTTGGTGAACCAGTCGTTGAAGGACGCGTATTGGCGCTGGCGGCGGAGTTCCTCCAAGTGAGTGGGCAACTCGGCTTTGACTTGTTCATCCGGGGCCGGCTGCCGCGACTTCAGGAATAGCACGTAGCCGCCCAGGCGCGAAGGCGTGTAGGGACTGGCCTTGCCGGGCGTCAGCGCGGTGACGGCGCTGCGCATTTCAAAAACGCTGACCAGGTTGTCGGTGTCGGGAAGCGAACGCGTCTTGCTGGAAAATGGCGCGGGCTTGAGCGGCGCGACATTCGCCTCGGCGCAAACCGTCTCGAAAGTTTTGCCTTGCGCCAATCCGTTGGTCAGGGATGCGTAAAATGCCTGGCCGGCTTTGCGCGCCAAATCCCGCGCTTGCGTGTTGCGATAATCGGCGGTCACCGCTTCACGCACGTTATCAAACGGCGGCACGCTGCTTGGAATGCGCTGCTTCAAGGCGACTATGTACACCGCATCCTGATCCACGCTGGCGATGGGCGTGAGGAACGGCGCTTCCGGCGTCAGCTTGCCAACTTTGTCCCCAAATGACCGATCCACTTCCAGCTCACTCGGTCCTTGCGCCAAGGTAAACGGGGCTGTCGCCCGGACCACGTAGTTTGACGCCGCCGCAAGTTTGTCCAATTCGCCGGCTTGCGCCGACTCGCGGGCGAAGAGCGCATTGGCAAAGCCCGAAGCCGTGCGGCGCGCGAGGCCAAAGGCGAGCTGCTTTTCGACATCGTGCTTGATTTTTTCCTTGGCGGCAGCCTCGGCGATCGGATTGCCTTGCTCATCCTTGAAGAAGTTTGCGCCGCGCTGTTGATATTCCGCGTCCACGCTATGAATGAAATTCGTATTCTTGGCGATTTGCTGCGTGGCTTCCGCCATGAAATTCGTTGCCGCAAAGGAAACATAGCTCAGTTGCACACGCTCCGGGATGCGATACACGGCCTGGCGGTTCGTGAAAAATTGCTCGACAGCCGCTGGCTCGACCGTCACTTGCGCGAGATAATTTGAAGTCTGAAACAAGACGAGTTCAGCAATCGTTTGTTCGTTCTCTTTCCGAAAGCTCGCTTCGGCTTCCCGCGGGGTCACCAGTTCTCCCGCGATGCCGGTGACAGAGACGAGGTGACTCAAACCGACTTGGTGCAGGATGAACTCATGAAAATCCTGCTTCGTGAGGCCCGCCGTCCGGAGCAAGTTTTGCGTGAACGCTTCGTAGTTCTGCATGTCGAACGTGCCGCGTTCCTGATCCCGAAAGTATTCCGCGATTTGCGCAGCGACCGCTTTGTCCCCGGGTTCGATGCTCAACTCCTTCATCTTGCGGATCAGAAACACGCGATCCATGGCCTGCCGCACCTGGTCGAATCCCGCCCCGCGCGCGCCTTCCTCCGGCCAGGCGCCGTTGCGGAGGCGGAAATCGAGCCGCGCCTCTTTCTGGCCCAGACGAAACTCTTCCTCCGTCACCGGGCGGCCGCCGATGGAACCGAAGTCGCCGCCGCCGAGCGCGCCGCTGCGCTGCAGCTTGCCGTACGGCGAAAAGAAAACCACGAAACTGATGATGACCAAGCCGATGAAGACCAGTCCCCACGCTTGATGCTTACGGATAAAATTAAACATAGCTAATCAAATTCAAAAATAGAACGGGCACCCTAGCGTTTTGCAACGAACACGGTCAAAAGAAAAAATGTTTTTACCGGGACTGCCTCGTTTTTGCCGACCGTTGACATTACCCACGCGCTGCTCGCCACTTCCCGGATCGAAAGGGTTTACTCGACTTCTTGCGTAACGACCTGGAGGATTTCCCTTTCACGTTGCTGCAACCAATGCCCCAGCCCATTCAGGCTTTGCCAGTAGAGCAGCGCCACCGCCCCGAGCAACGGCAGCGCGACCAGCCAGCGAACCGGCATTCCGCCAAACCACTCGAAGTGAGCAGCCAGCATTTGCGCGCCGGTGGGCAGCATCACCACGGCCATCAGCGCGGGAAAAAGCAAATGGCTGACAAAAATCAGCAGCGTGGTTTTGGCGC
>JACPZS010000130.1 GCA_016195385.1 Verrucomicrobiota bacterium | reverse complement strand
TGCTCCGTGCTCGGCGACAAAAAATCAGGACTCGCTTTGGAAATCATGGCTGGACAGAGCTTTGTCAAAGGCATTGAATTCCGCCAGATGAATATCGCGACAAAACCAGCCCCAAAATGTCGCTCACCTAAATGTTAGGCGTCCTCGCATCCCGTGCGCTACAAAGTCACAACCCTCAAAGAAAACGGCGATGACTTCACCACGCTTGGTCAGCAGGACTACGAGGCGTCAATGGTCGAGTTCTTCTTCGGCGAGTTGGGCAGCACATGGTTTGGCCTTGTGCCGCCATTGCACGTCCTCAACTATTTCCTCGCGCATGGCAGCCACGGAGCAGCCGACCGGAAGCAGCACGGCATCCATTACATTTACGAGTGGACACCATTCCAAGTCACACCGGAGCAGTATCCAGAGATTCTCGAGGCTCTGCGGCAACTTCCCCTCCGACCGTTCGCGGAGATTGAGCCGCCTGCGGATGTTCGGACAGTGCCCGAGTATGAGCATTGGTCGTTCGTCCGATGGATGGACAGACAGCATGAGGAGTATCAGCGACATGAGCCGGACGCCTAACCATGCGCTGCAGCGAACCCGGCCATCGCGTCCAGGCTGCAAGCGAACGTCCTCGTGTGCCGGGTCGCTGAGCTTGGGTCGTTAAGCATCACCATGCACCTCACCCGTTGCAAAGACCAGAAGCATGCCACACTGGACGAGTTCTACGGCGAGGTCGCGGCTTCTCGCGAGCCAGTCACGCGCAAAGATGGCGAGGTCATGCTTGACTGGATTGCGCGTTTGAGAGCACTACCGGATGGCAAGCATGTCTATGGTTTGACTTCGCACTATCGGCTTTGTTTGCTTTCTCAGGATATTTACACCTCGCCGTGGTTTGTGATTATCTCAGCTTTGGACGAGAGGAATTTTTACATCGAGTATTTGATGCCGGAGCATGAGTCTCCGTGGCCGCACGCTTATGTTCGTGGCGAGGCGCGTTCAGCAGATGATGCCGTTCGCATGGTTGTCACCGCGATGGAGAAGTCAGGCGGATGGAGTTAGAGTTATGACCGTGATTCCTAACCATGCGCTGCAGCGCCCCCGGCCATCGCGCTACTGTTCCAATCGACGCGTCTCGTGGGCCGGGTCGCTGAGCTTGGGTCGTTAGGCTAGACACTATGAGATTAAAGAGACTATTGCGCCACGCTGCAGTTAGTTTGATTGCTGCAGGTCCTGCTGGAGGTTTTATATTTGGACTCCTCAACGCTGGTGATCCGGACCCAAATCCTGTCGGGCGATTATTTTATGCGTGTATTATGGCTGTGGTGACTCCTCTACACGCAGGCTTCCCTCCTCATCACGAAGCTGGAGCAGGCCAATCGTTCAATGCCTGGCCGCATATAGCAGTGTCCTTTCTACTGATATTTAGCTGGTTCGTCCATCGTGATTGGAAATTATCTAAAAAGCGAAATTAACCAACGGCCTAACCATGCGCTGCAGCGCACCCGGCGAGAGCGTCGCGGTTGCAATCCAACGCCCTCGTGGGCCGGGTCGCTGAGCTTGGGTCGTTAGGCCGCTTCACACGCCATGAAACGCTACGAGCCTCTTCCTTCCGAGCATGTCCGAGCGTTCCGCCAGTCGCTTGGTCTTCCGACGCTTGAGGAGTTGCAGGCGCGTCTTGGACCGCCCGCGCACGAGCTTGGTCCATCCACTTGAACTGCTGAGTCACCGGATGAGCCGGTCGAGACGATTCACCACACGAGGAGTTTTGTCTTTCGAGATGTCACGCCCTTGATAAAGACGATGCTTGTTCACGTCTGTAAGGACGGACGATTTGATTGGGAGTTCCGGGGCACAGAGTTATCACATGAGCACACAGCGGCCTAACCATGCGCTGCAGCGAACCCGGCGGGAGCGTCGCGGTTGCAATCGTTGCGTCTCGTGCGCCGGGTCGCTGAGCTTGGGTCGTTAGGCCAAGAATCGAAGATGAAAACCACCCAACTCCTGCGGTTCTCCGGTTCGGTTAAGCGGGATCCAGCCATCGAGACCTGGATGAAGGAGCAGACGGGTGAATTGGGCGTAATCGCGCAACATTGGTTTGAAGTCATGCGTCAGTGTGGGGACGATGTGCGAGAAGTGTTGCATGACGGCCATCCAACCGCGTGTATAGCTGACGCGGCATTCGGATGCGTGAACGCCTTCAAAGCTCACGTTAATGTCGGTTTTTTTCGTGGCACCGAGATTGTCGATCCGGAGGGCTTACTGGAAGGCACGGGCAAGTTTATGCGCCATGTGAAGCTCCAGACCGACCGTAACTTCAACGCCGCAGCGCTAATGAAGCTAGTCGAAACTGCCTACACCGACATGAAAGAGCGCGTGCGGGCGGAGTCGTTAGGCGGCAGCACTTATTATTTATGAAGCCATTATTTTCTTCACCAAACAGTGCGGAGATCGGGTTGCTTCGCAGCCGGTTGGAATCCGCAGGGATTGATTGCGAAATTCGCAACGAGTACCTGTCTCCCGCTTTGCCTGGCGCTCCGTTTGATCCAGAGCTTTGGGTGCTCAAGGATGAGCAGTTTGCCGAGGCGAGTGAGTTGCTGGCAGCGTGGCGACAGCCAGCCCGATCCTCGGAGAGCCAGTGATTATGATTTTTGCCGCCTCACCATGCGCCGCCGCGTCTCTGTAGGCGCCAGCGTAAGCTTTTCCATTCCGCGCTTTCGTTTTCTGCATCGTCCATGATTAAATTTCGCGGTGCCGGATAACCGCCTCCAACGCAGTCTGCGCGCCACCTTCCTCGGCCTGGCGATCAATGCCGTGCTGTCGATTGCCAAATTGGCCGCCGGTATTTTCGGCCATTCGCACGCGCTCATCGCGGACGCCGTGGAATCGTTAGCCGACGTTTTCAGTTCCATCATCGTATGGCGCGCGCTCGTCGTGGCGGCGGCTCCGGCCGACGACAATCATCCGTACGGCCACGGCAAGGCGGAACCGCTGGCGGCAGCAGTCGTGGCCACGATGCTCCTGCTCGCGGCCGCAGGCATCGGCGTGAAATCGTTGCAGGAACTTTCCGCGCCGCAGGACGGACCCAAGCCATTCACGCTGCTGGTGTTGATCGCGGTGGTCGTGATCAAGGAGGCGCTGTTTCGGTTCGTGCATCGCGAGGCGAGTGCGCTCGAAAGCAGCGTCGTGCGCAGTGACGCATGGCATCATCGCAGCGATGCGATCACGTCGCTGGCCGCTGCCATCGGCATCACGGTGGCGCTCGTCGGCGGCAAGAATTACGCGGGTGCGGATGACGTGGCAGCCATCGTCGCGGCCGGCATCATCGCATGGAATGGCTGGCAATTGCTGCGCCCGGCGATGGATGAATTGATGGACGCCGTGCCCGATCCAGTGATTGCGACTCGCATCCGCGAAATCGCCGAAGCCGTGCCCGAAGTGCAGGCGGTTGAAAAATGTCTGGTTCGCAAAATGGGCTACCATCTCCTCGTCGATATGCACGTGGAAGTTGATCCTCGCCAGACAGTCGAGCGCGCCCATCAAATTGCGCACGCGGTCAAGGATGCCGTGCGAGGGAAACTCCCGATTGTCCATGATGTGCTCGTGCATATCGAACCGGGCGAGGCAACTCAACTCGACTCACCGCCCGAACCAACCGGTTCGTCGTGACAACGCGAAAGAAAATTCAAACTGCGGGCCAAACTTCCGTCGGCCACGGATAGCTCCCCGGCTTGATGAACAGCAGCGGGCCGTTCGCGGGTCGGAGCACAGCGACGCCGATCAACCCGGTCGCCAGCGCATCCAACCGAGTCCAATTCATCCGCTGTAGCAAAGCCGCGGCGGTGGCTCCGCCTTCAAGGAAAATGCGCTCGACGGTTTGAGAAGCCAGCGCATGCACGGTCGCGTCGATGAGTCGGGCGAGCAATTCGCGCGGCACGGCGGGGCTGCGCGTGTGCGAGCCGCGGCCAACCGCAAGCATCACTCCGCTGTGTGCGTGGAGCGCTTTTGCCACAGCGTCGTGCCAATCTCGAATCGCCGACAGGTTTCCCGAGCCAGCGAAGAGTTCTTCCGGCATTACAACAATGGGAACCTGGTGAGCACGACATTCCTCGGCGCATCCATTGTCCCAGGCAGCGGCACTGCCGCAGACGAAGAGCGTGTGCGGCTTTGCTCCGAACTGGTGCGTAGATTCCACTCGTGCAGCCTGAGCGAAACGATCGTCATGTGCTGCCGCAGCTAACTTCGTTCTCAGCAGCGCCTGAAAGAAATCCACTCCGCCCGCCGTCAACGTGGTGGCGTCCACATCTTGCGCATGGCTCGCAAGATCAGCGGCGCATGTTGCATCCGGCACCACGCAGGTCTTTTCAACGGAATTGAGCGCGAGCAATTCGGCAACGCGCGAACTGCGGCGCGGATGTTCGGGATCGCGCGCAAAGGAAGTCTCGGCCAGCGGTGTGCCATTCACAAAATAAACTCCGCCGCGAATGATGCGCTGTTTCGACGGATTGGCCGGAATGAGGAGCGCACGTGTCTGGCCCGTGACGCTCAGGATGGCTTCGATTTCCTTGCGCACGTGGCCGCGCAAAACGGAATCGGTCTTCTTGTAAATCCATGTGGGCTGGACGGCGTGAATGGCCCGCGTGATTTCGGCGACGCGTCGCGCGGCTTCGGGTGCGGGAAGCGAACGCGTGTCAGTGTCCACCGCGACGAGTTCCGCGTCAGCACGCGCGTTGAACACGGTGTGAACTTCCGCGCGCAGGCCAAATTTTGCGGCGGCTCCAGCGAGTTCCGCCGCGCCCGACAAATCGTCGGCGATGACGGCGATCATGAATTCGCTCCGGTCGCCAAGCGCACCGCGAGTTTCACCGCCGCGAAGAGACTGCTGGGATTCGCTTTACCCTGCCACGCGATGTCGAGGGCGGTGCCGTGATCGACGCTCGTGCGGATGATGGGCAGACCGAGCGTGGTGTTGACGGCACAATCGAACGCGAGCGCCTTCACCGGAATGTGGCCCTGATCATGATACATGCAGACGAAGGCATCGGTGCTCCGGCGCTTCCACGGCAGGAAAGCCGTGTCCGGCGGCAGTGGTCCTTCGACTTGGTGCCCGCGCGCGCGCGCCGCTTCGATCGCGGGGATGATGATGCGCTCCTCCTCGCGCTCGCCAAAAAGTCCGTGCTCGCCCGCGTGAGGATTAAGGCCGCACACGACGATTTTTGGCACGCGCCCGCGAATGCGTTGGAGGCCGGCCGCGGTGAGTTCGATGACATCGAGGATTCGTTCGGAAGTGAGGAGCTTCGGCACTTCCGCATAGCCGACATGGACGGTGACGAACGTGCAGGTGATTTCTTCTGAATACTGCATCATGCACGAGCGCACGGCGTTGGTGCGCGCGGCGAAGATTTCCGTGTGCCCGGGAAACTTGATGCCCGCCATGCTCATCGCTTCCTTGTTCAATGGCGCGGTGGAAACGGCGGCGACTTCTCCCGCGAGCGCGGCATCGATGGCGCGGTTCACGTAAGTGTAACCGGCGCGCCCGGTCGCGGCGTTGATGCTTCCGGGCGTGAAGGCGTCGAGCGCAATAACGCCGAGGTCGAGCACGCTTGGCTCGGCTACGCTTGCGAAACCTTTGGCCCATTCCGCAGGTGCGAGAACGGGAGTGTGAAACGGCAATTTCGTTTTTGTCGCGCACGCGCGCAGAACGGTTGCATCGCCGAAAATGATCGGCGTGCAGAACTTCGCGATGTCAAGATTGGTTAGCAGATGCAGACAGACTTCCGGCCCGACGCCAGCGGGGTCGCCCATCGTGATGGCGAGACGTGGAAGATTCATCAGGTGAATTGAGTTTTCAGTTCTTGTTTCCCAATGTTCGCGCCACGCGTCGTGCCCACCACGCGGTGACTATAGGCACGACTGTAGCCGTCACGACGACGCTCGCCGAAACCAGCACGGTGGCACTCTGCGCGGCTTGAGTGTAAATGGGATTCGCGGCGGCGACCAGCGCGGGCACGGCAGCGGCGTTGCCGGCGGTCGATGCGGCGGCCAATCCTGCGACGCCGTTTCCGCCCGTGAGCCGATCTGCGATAAACAAGAGGGCGCCGGAAAATGCCACGACCGCCAGACCAAGCGCAACGCCGACCAAACCGCTGCGCCAGACGTTCGTAATGTCAATGCCCGCGCCGAGTGCGAAGGCGAAAAATGGTATCAACACCGGTACCGCGCCGGCAAGAAATTTGCGCAGTTCGTGGTCGAGGTTTCCCAGCGTCATGCCGACGACGAGCGGCAGCACCGCGCCCACGAGCGTCGGCCACGGGAACGCCGACAGGCCCGCGATGCCGAGCGTGAGCATCGTGAGGAACGGCCCGCTCTCAATCACCATCACCGAGTAGGCGCCGACGTCGCGCGGTTGGCCGTACTGGCTCATGAGCGCCATGTAAAGTCCACCGTTGGTGTCGTTGATCGCGGCGACAACCGCCAGCGTCGAGAGGCCCGCGAAGAATCCGGCGTCGATGGGTTTCTCACCGAGCCAGTGGCCCAGCACGACACCGGCGATGACGCCACAAAGAATTTTTACGCCGAGCAGCGTGCCGCCCTTTTTGAGAATGTGCGGCGTGACTTCCAACGCCAGAGACGAGCCGATGCAGACGTACGCCACGGCGATGATGGGCAGCGCGCCGGTGAAGAGCGCTTGTGTGAACGAGCCAAAGAATTTCGGCGCGCCGGGCGCGAGGTTTGCGACGAGGCACCCCAGCGCGAGCGGGCCGACCATCATGCCGCCGGGCAATCGTTCGAGCGTGCGCTTGATGGGCAGTTGCATCGACTTCGCAGCTAGTTGCAAGCGTGCTTGGCGATTCAGCAAACTAGAGTTGTTAGACTCCCTCGCGATGGGCAATTCTCAGCCATATCCCTTTTGATTGTGCTCTCTAACAAGATCACATGCGAGTTGAGATGGGATTGTCTTTTTGGAAACTGCGGCCCGCTCCTCAATGAAGACCCGCTGGGGTTTCATACCCACCTTCTGAGATTGCCTCCTGAGTCGAGCATTTACTTTCATCGTCCTCTTAAGTCCGACCTCGTCGATAATTTTCCCGAGTACGCGTGTTCGCGCATCCTCTGTCGAGTAGTCATTGCGAAATGCTTTCCGGAATTTAGCGCGAGATGTATGAACGCTGCGTGACATAGTGAAACGGGTCAACTCGATGCTGAAGCATTTACCGCGCGACCGACTTGACCACCTTCTGCGCTGCGTCGGCCATTGAGTCGCCGCTGATAATCGTGAGGCCGCTTTCAACGAGCGTCTGTTTGCCGGCGACGACGTTGTTGCCTTCGAGACGGACGACGAGCGGGAGCTTCAAGCCCGTCTCCTTCACGGCGGCGACGATGCCGGTGGCGATGACGTTACAGTCCATGATGCCGCCAAAGATGTTAACGAAGATCGCCTTCACGCTCGGATCGCTGAAGATGATTTTGAACGCCGCGCAGACTTGATCCTTCGACGCGCCGCCGCCGACATCGAGGAAGTTGGCCGGGCTGCCGCCGAAATGCTGGATGATGTCCATCGTGGCCATCGCGAGACCAGCGCCGTTGACGAGGCAGGCGATGGAGCCGTCGAGCTTTATGTAGTTCAGGTTGAATTTGCTGGCTTCGATTTCGAGCGGCGATTCCTCGGCGAGGTCGCGCATCTCTTGGATTTCCTTGTGACGATAAAGCGCGTTGTCGTCGAGTCCGATTTTGGCATCGACGGCGATGAGGCTTTGTTTGCCGTCCGGCAGCTCGATCAAACACAGCGGATTGATTTCCACCATCGTCGCATCGCATTCCCACCAGGTTTTGTAAACGCCCACGAGCAACTTGGCCGCCTGGGCGATCAAATCGCCGCGCAGGCCGAGCGCCACGGCAAGCTTGCGCGCCTGATACGGCATCATACCCAACGCGGGATCGATCACTTCCCTCATGATTTTCTCCGGCGTTTTCGCCGCCACTTCCTCGATGTCCATGCCGCCCTCGGCGCTGACCATCATAACGGGACGCGAGATCGCGCGGTCGAGCAAGACGGCGAGATAAAACTCCTTCAAAATTTTCGGCGCGGCTTCGACGAGCACGCGGCTGACGAGTTTGCCATCCGGGCCGGTTTGTTTGGTGACGAGCACCTGGCCGAGCATCGACTGCGCGAACGCGCCAATCTCCGAAGCGCTCGCGCTCAATTTAACGCCACCCTTGAAGCCGCTCTTGAACATGCCCTTGCCGCGACCACCGGCGTGAATCTGGGATTTCACGACGGCGTTCTTCGACCCACCGGCGAACAGTTTTTCCGCAATGGTCCGGGCTTCATCCGCAGTCGCGGCGACGCCGCCCTGTTGAATGGTAACGCCATATTGGGCGAGGAGTTGCTTGGCTTGGTATTCGTGGATGTTCATTCAGTTGTGTGCAAAGGCATGTAGAAAGTTGTTTGCCGCGCGAATTGTCAAACAGAATTCCGACGGAGGCAACCTGGATCAGCTGCGCAAAAAAGCTCTCTTCCTTCAGCGCGACGTTGCGAATCATGGGGCATTGCTCAACGGAACCCGGACATGCCGAAAAAATGCGGGCTTTGAGAGTTCGCTCCCAAAGCCCGCGTGGCTCTTTCTCAATTAAGAAAAGGAGATTTACGAATTATGGCGTAACCTGCCCGCGGATCTCGCCGGCCGGGTGCGCGGCGGTGTGAATGTTCACGTAGGCGTTGCCGGTTTTGATCGCCGTCACCTGCGCGGCCGTCAACGTGGTCAGGTCGATGGTGCCGGACAGCGTCCCCGAACTCGCGCTCGGTGCAGTTAGTCCCACCATCACTCCGGCCGCTGTGGACGCGTCGGCCGGGCCGTGGATGTGGGCTGCGGTCGCCGGACCAGAGAGACCACCCGCAGTCGTCACCGCGTTTGGCTTCTCAGCCGCCCCGTTCATGGTCACCGTGAGCTTGGTGGGTGCGCCGGCAAAACGATAGAACTTCGGCCCGTTTGCGACCGGCACTCTGCGCGGGCTGGTCGCTCCCACCACATCGGTGTACGGCCCGGCAACCGAGTCCGCCGACTGGAGTGTTCCGGTGCCCGTCCATTCAATGACGACGTCAGTGCCGGTAACTTTGATGCCACTGAACTTCGCATCAGATGAGGCAGGCGGCGGCGTGGCGGCGGCGGGAATATCGTAGAAGGCAATGTTATCAATGCCCCACTCCCAGCCGCAGGAGCCAGCGTGAGTTAGACGAAGACGAACGTCACTCTGCTTGCTCGCTCGCGGGAGGCGGATGGCTTCGACTCTCCGCGCGGCAACTCCGTCGTTGCGGTTCGCGAAGAAGGGTGCCAGGGCCTGGGAGATGGGAGCCGCGATCATATCGCCAAAATTTCCACCCTTCGGGCCAACGCCAGGCGTCGGCCAGCGTGCAATTTGATTTGTGTCCATTGTGATGCACATGGCAACGGCATCGTAGGATCCATCCGGTGCCAGTATTATGGTTGTCCCGTTCCGCATGTAGAGCGCCGGAAACCAGCTCGCCCCCTTATCAATCGAGTACTCCACGGTCATTTGTTCCTTGTTTCCCGAAAGCCGGGCGCCACTGGAAAAAGTCAACAGAGGATTGGTCACGGTGGACAAATTGAAAGGCGCGCTGACCACGAACCTGATTTGACCGACGCTTATGTTAGGGCCGCCATCTGGGTCGGGGATGTTTCGTTTGCGCCCGTCTGAAGCCGAAAAAAGCAAATTGCCTGACATCCAATTGGTCACTGGTTGCCCGTTGATGAGCTGGGTCTTGTTGTTATCCAGCACTTCTTTCTCTCTGGCGAGAGCCGTATCAGTCGTAACTATAACCATGTCCAAGAAGGCGTCTGACGTAATGTCCGAAAGATCCCAACCTTCAGTCTCCTTGTAGGTGTAATTCGTCGCCACCCAGCCCGGCGGCACTGTGTTGGCAGGGCTGGTCGCCTCGGGATAGGAGTCGAAGTTCTCTCCCGTGACCGGCTTGGCCGGGAGAATCAGGTTTTCCAGGTTGTAGAATGTCCATTGCTGATTCCGCAAAAATGCTCCCGTGGAATCCTTGAAGGAAATGTTGGCGGTATGCCGATCGGCTGGTAACAGGAGACCGGTAGGCGTATAGGTAAGTGTAACTAACGAGCCTTTGCGCACCTTGGTGGGAGTTACCGTCGCCCCATCGAATTGAAGCACAATGGAACTGTCGTCCACCGTCTTGGGAGTTCCATCCGACAAGGTGATAACCAGGGATGAACTGACCTGCTCGAGCTGACGAGGCACGGGCCTCGGGCTGACGGATTTGATAAAAGGGTCGGTTGTCCCAAGCTTCTCCCGATACGCTTTGATCCCGCCATTGGTCGTGTCGTTAACCAACACTTTGGTGGTGCCGTCAGCCTTAACCGTGAACCATTCGATGTTGGCATCGCCGCCACCCTCTTCGTAAGTGACGCGGAAGGGATAAACCCCCGCTTTGTCAACGCCGATCATGAAGATCGAGTCAGAAGCGCCACGCCCGCCGGAGAATTCTCCCGGCACAACATTCCCGAAAGCGTCCGCGACATTTCCCGCCGAGAGCCGGAAGCCGTCATCGCTGTTGATTCCCATCGTCGTCACGCCCGCCGGCAACTCCAGATACGTCAAGATCTCCACCGACATGCCGTCCGCGCTGCCGTCCGTGGCTGGAACGCCGGGCATTTGGCCTTCGTCTGGAAAGCTTCCATGGCTGTCACCAGCGTTTTGACTGACATTGATGACGGTCGGAATTTCAAAGGAGATGGGAGCATTTTCAGGATTTGGCGCCTTAGACGGAGCGCTCGCCACTCCCTGTGCGGCCGGGTCAGCCAAGTTGGGAAGCAGATTGCCATCCCCATCCTTGAGCAGACCGGCCAAGGCATCTTCGGTGCGCTCGTTGTTATTGGCCTTGTTGGCCGGGTTGGCAAAAATAGTCCAGATGAAACCAGGTTTGCTGGTGTCCGGTGTTACACTGGTACCGGGTGGGATGGGGACTTGGGCTTGCAGCGAAGCGCTGGCCAAAGCTGCCAGCAG
Source organism: Verrucomicrobiota bacterium (assembly GCA_016195385.1). GTDB lineage: Bacteria > Verrucomicrobiota > Verrucomicrobiia > Limisphaerales > JACPZS01 > JACPZS01. Next base: position 580 of record JACPZS010000130.1, on the reverse strand, counting down.
AGCCAGTGGGCCGGCATTTTTGAGAAAGATTTTCATGATGTTTGCACCTGATTTGTTGCTGTTTATTACCATTGCTCACAACTCAGATTCACCAACAGAAGCTGCTGTTTGAGCGAACTCAAATGACGGCACAACGCCTCAGCGAAACCCAAGTTGCATTGATTACTTGTCATGAACTAGAGCACATTTTCACGACGCACCGCAACAAGAAAGAGCAGACGAATCTGTAGCGATTCCGTTACTGCCGTGTGCCAAAGAAGTGAGGGATCGTATGTTGTCAAACAACGGCGCTCTCTTGACCATCGATCGCGCAATGGCGTCATGAACGCCCCTCCCAACCACGCTACCGCGCGCATCGTTGGACCTGGCGTACAGGAATTAAACCCGAAAAGCTGAGATGGAAAGAGGTCGTTCTGTTCCTGGGTTCTGAGGCAGAGTGAGTTTGCTCAAACAAACTCATACCCAGAAAGGAACAGAACGATGCCGACATTTCTAACGCCTCTTTTCCACCAAGCCAAAGTCAAACTTCGGCAAACCCCGCGGCCCGTCACGCCCTTCGGCGGGCTGGCCAGTTTCATCG
>JACPZS010000129.1 GCA_016195385.1 Verrucomicrobiota bacterium | reverse complement strand
GCAACGCACCGGCCCGGCGCGGCGGAGCCAGAACCAGAGAGACACTGATGGCACGGATTTTCACGGAACGAATCCGTGCGAATCGGTGAAATCCGTGTCGCACCAATTTTCCCGGCTGCACCAAACCGTTAACGCGGAGACGCAGAGAACGCGGAGATTCATTGAGTTTGATTCTCTCCGCGCCCCTCTGCGCCTCTGCGTTAAGGGCGGCCATCAGCCAATTCAAAATTCAAAATTCAAAATTCTCAATTTCCTATTCTCCCTCGCCGTGCTGTTCTGCTGCGCGTTGCCGGCTTCGGCGCAATTCGTGCCGCCCGGTCTGCCGCCGCGCATCACCAAACAACCCGCCGGCCAGATCGCCAGCGCGGGCGACACCGTGAGCCTCACCGCCACGCCCGCCGCCAGCCTCACCCGCCTGAGCTTCCAATGGACGCACGGTTTCACGGATATTTCCGGCGCGACGAACCTCACCCTCGTGCTCACCAATCTCGACCTGGGCGACGCCGGCCAGTACACGATCACCGTCGCCAATTCTTCCGGCAAAAGAGTCAGCCACCCGGCGACGCTCACGGTTGTCCAAACGATTGGCACGTCCGTCAGCCTGGGTGCCACCGCGCGCTTGACGGTCAAAATTGCCCCTACTTCAACCACGATCCTTGGCCGTCAATGGCAGTTCAATGGCGCAGCCATCGCGGGCGCAACCAACGGCACTCTCTCCCTCACCAACGTCACACTCGCCAATGCCGGCAACTACTCCGTCGTACTGACGCACCCCGACGGAACCTTCGTCTCCAATCCTGCGATTCTGGATGTCGATCCGACCTTCACCAAGATCACGAGCGGCCCGATGCTCACGGACAAAGGCCCATTCGAGACTGCCGCTTGGATCGATTACGACAACGATGGCTTGCAGGACCTTTTCCTCTCTGGTGGTGACGAAAACGCTGCGGGCACGACGGGCTACGCCAGCGCGCTCTATCATAATAATGGTGACGGCACGTTCACCAAGATCACCGGCATTGGGCCGGTCACAGAGACGGGAAATTTTGGATCAGGCGCGTGGGGTGATGTGGACAACAGTGGGCGGCCTTCGCTTTTTCTCGCATCACAGGGCGGCCGCTCCGGCGCTTTTTTTCAAAATCATGGCGGAGGAATTTTCACTAAACTGACGGCTGCTCCGCTGGCCACGGATGGGAGCGGAGTTTTGGCGATGTGGGCGGACTTCAACAACGATGGCGCGCTGGATTTGTTTCAACGCGGAGCCGGCGGGAATGGCTTGCTTTACCTCAATCCGGGCGATGGCGCGTTCAAAAACGTCAAACCGAATCGTGTGGTGAACGGTGCTTTCGGTGTTGGCAACATGATCGTGATGGACTTTGACAACGACGGGTTTATTGATGTGCTTCCCGGCCGCTCCAGCGGAGGACCGCAGCAGATCCTGCGGAACAACGGTGACGGTACGTTTGGCGTGACCACCATCCAGGAAATCAAAAACACCGGCGCTGGTGGCACAGCGTGGGGTGATTTCGACAATGACGGATTTCTGGACGTATTTTTCGCCAACTTCAGCGGTCGGAATAGTCTTTACCACAATAACGGCGACGGCACTTTCTCGAATGTCACCAACGCGGGGCCGGTGCTGGCGGACCACAATTTTAACGTCCATTGGGTCGATTTCGACAACGATGGCTTCCTCGATCTCTATTTGACTGGCAACGGCGGCGTGAATCCGCTTTACCGGAACAACGGCGACGGCACGTTCACACGTCTGGCGAGCGGCAGCGTCAATACCGAAAGTCACCCTAATCCATTCGGCGCGGCCTGGGGCGATTTCGACAACAACGGGTTCATGGATTTGTTTGTGCCCGAACAAGGCGGTCCGAATCTGTTTTTCAAAAACAACGGAAATGCCAACTCGTGGGTGCAATTCAAACTCGTCGGGGTGGCCTCGAATCGTGGCGGCATCGGTGCCAAGGTGCGGGTTAAGGCGGTCATCCAGGGAGCCGCGCGCTGGCAGATGCGCGAAGTCCTCCAAGGCAACGGCTACGACGGCGCGGGCACGTTGCGGGCGGAATTCGGCCTGGGCGACGCGACGGGCATCGACACCGTGCGCATCGAATGGCCGTCGGGCATTGTGCAGGAAATGCATAATGTCGCGCCCAAACAATTCCTCACCGTCACCGAGGCGGGCGTGGCAATTTTCCCGCGTCTGCAGAACGTGCAACCCGGCGGCACCGCCACTTTCACTGCGAAGACGACCTTTGCCGGGCCGCTCCAATACCAGTGGCGGCATTATGGCGTGGACTTGCCCGGCCAGACCAACCAGATCCTGACGCTGCCGAACGCCCTCACGCCCGACGCCGGCGAATACACCGTGGTCGTGCGCGACGCAGATGGCGTCGAGCTGGGCGTCAGTTCGCCGGCCGTGCTGAGCCTGCCCGACGCACCGGCGATTCGCAAACAGCCGGCGAGCCAGATCCTGGCCGCTGGCGCGGATGTTTCGTTGAGCGTCGAGATCGTGCCCACCGCCACGCAGGTCGGCTATCAGTGGTTTGTTGGCTTCACGCCGCTCTCTGTGCCGAGCCTGCCGACGTTGCTGCTCACCAACGCGACCATAGGCAGAGGCGGCAACTACTTTGTCGTCATTACGAACTCGATCGGCTCGACGACCAGCGCGGTCGCGCAAGTCACGATCATCAAGGATGCGAGTGTCTCCACCAGTCTCGGCGGGAACGCGACCTTTCGCATCAACTCCGGCGGCCCGGTCCCAAGCAGCTTCCAGTGGCGCTTCAATGGCGCGGACATCCCCGGCGCGACCAACCGCTCTTACGCCATCACCAACGCGCAACCGGCGGATGTAGGCCAATACTCGGCCGTCATTCGCAGCGATTTCGGCGCTTTCACAAATACTTTGCCGCCGACGTTTATCGATCCGGCGTTCGCCAAGATCACCGCCGGCGCCTTGCTCCATAACGGCACCAACGGCACACCCTATGGCGTTTCGTGGGGGGACTACGATGGCGACGGCCTCCTCGATCTCTTTGTGGGGCGCGATGGTGGCTCGCCCGGCAGTTTCTACTTCCACAATAAAGGCGATGGCACGTTTGAACCCATCACGACACCGCTTTTGACCCCTGGCTCGTGGGGTGGCTACTGGGCCGATTATGACAACGACGGGAAGCTCGATCTTTTTATCGCCAACTGTTGCTCAACTCTGAATGCCCTGTATCACAACCTGGGCGCGGGAACTTTCGAGCGAGTGGCGGCCACATCAACGTTTGCGCCACGAGTCGAATCCACCAGCGCGGCTTGGGTTGACTTCGATAACGACGGTTATCTCGACCTGCTGACAGGCGGACCAACCGACTCAGGCTACAAACCCCGGTGGTATCGCAACAATGGCTCCGGGGACTTCACCCAAATCACCAACAGCGCGCTGGCCAACCTGACCGCTTACGGTGTTTCCTGGGGGGACTATGACAACGATGGCAACCTGGACTTGTTTATTGCGGATGCACCTTATGATTATTCGGTGAGCACGAGACGCAAAAACCTTCTTTTCCGAAACGACGGTGTGGGCGGCTTGACGCGGATCGTGGATGGCAGCCTGGTGAACGACCAGAACAATTCGGTGGGTGGGTTCTGGGCCGATTATGACAACGACGGGTATCTCGATCTATTCGTGGCCAACGGGGGTGGGTTGAATAGTGTTCTGTACCACAACAACCAGGATGGGACGTTTACCAAAGTCACCAGCGGCGACATCGCCCAGGTCGGCAGCGCCTATAACGCGGCGTGGGGCGATTATGACAACGACGGTTATCTCGATCTATTTGCCACCAGCGACCCCACTATCTCGTCCGACCCGCAGAAAAATTTCTTCTTTCACAATAATGGTGACGGCAGCTTCACCAGGATTGCGACCGGCAGCCTGGCGAATGATTTGGGAGGCTTCAGCGGCGCCGCGTGGGGTGACCTGGACAACGATGGGTTCCTCGATTTGTTTGTCGCCAATCAAGCTGGGAACAATCTGTTCTATCGCAACCGCGGGAACGCCAACAACTGGATCAAGTTTCGGTGTGTCGGGACGTTCTCCAATCGTTCTGCGGTGGGCGCGAAGGTGCGGGTCACGGCCGCCGTCAACGGCAGGACTTTCACGCAATTGCGAGAAATTTCGGGCGGCGGTGGTTCCGGCAGCCAGAACGAATTGAATCCCCATTTTGGCCTGGGCGACGCCTCCGTCATCGACACCGTGCGCATCGAGTGGCCATCGGGCATTGTGCAGGAATTGCATAATGTCGCGGCGAAACAATTCCTCACCGTCACCGAGCAGGGCGTGGCGATTTTCCCGCGCGTGCAAAATCGCGCGCCCGGCGACACCGCCACCCTCACCGCGAATGCGACCTTCGCCGGGCCGCTGCAATACCAGTGGCGGCATGACGGCGTGGATCTGCCGGGCCAGACGAACCAACTCCTGACGCTGACAAATGTCGCCACGGCCAATGCCGGCGATTATACCGTCGATGTAAGAGACGCGGCGGGCGCGGAGTTGGGCGTGAGTTCGGCGGCGCGGTTGAGCCTGCTCGAACCGCCGGTGATTCGCACCCAGCCGCAGAGCCAGATCCTGGCCGCTGGCGCGGACCTGGCATTGAGCGTCGAGATCGCGCCCACCACCACGCAGGTCGGCTACCAGTGGTTCAAGGATAACGCGCCGCTCACCGCGCCGAGTCTGCCGACGCTGCTGTTCACCAACGCGCTAGTTAACAAAGGCGGCAGCTACTTCGTCGTCATTACCAACTCGATCGGCTCGACGACGAGCGCGGTCGCGGCGGTGACCATCATCAGGGACACGAGTATCTCCAGCAGTCTCGGTGGGAACGCGAGGTTGAGCATCAATTTCGGCAGCCCGGTGCCAATCAGCATCCAATGGCGTTTCAACGGCGCGGACATCCCCGGGGCAACGAAGGGAGCGTACACCATCACGAATGCGCAGCCGGCGGACGTGGGCCAGTACTCTGCCGTCATCCGCACGGACTCCGGCTCCTTCACGAACTTCGCGCCGCAACTGGTGGTTGATCCGACGTTCATCAAGATCACTACGGGTGCAATCGTCAAGGACCAAGGTTTGTCTCAATCCGCCGCCTGGGGCGATTTCAACAATGACGGCTATATCGATCTGGTTGTGCCGAATTGGAATGGGCAGACAAACCTGCTTTACCAGAACAACGGCGACGGCACCTTCACTAAAATAGTCTCGTCCGCGATTGTCAGTGGCTCCACGCTGAATGATCAAGGGGCGGTATGGGGCGACTTTAACAATGACGGTTTGCTCGATCTTTTCGTCGTGGCGTTCAGCGGAGACAATTACCTCTACCGCAACGAGGGAAATGGCACATTTACGAGAATTTCATACCGTTTATCGGCAACAACCGCCGCCGATGCTGGCGCTTCCTGGGGCGATTATGACAACGACGGATTGCTGGATCTTTTCGTGGCAGTGAACACTAGTAAGGCGCTTTATCACAATAGCGGTGATGGCACGTTGAAAGGCGTGACCGCCTTGACGCAATTTAGCGGTTTGGGTGTTTCAGCAGGATCCGCCTGGGGAGATTTTGATAATGACGGTTATCCGGATCTATTCGTGACGATTGACCCCGGGAAGGACTTGCTTTTTCGGAACAACGGCGACGGCAGCTTCACCAAGACTGTCGGCAATCCGGTCGTCAGTGATGGTGCCGCGAATTTAGCTGGTGCTTGGGGTGACTATAACAATGACGGCTTCCTTGATTTATACGTAGCGGTATTTGGTCGCGGCATACTCTACCAAAACAATGGCGACGGAATATTTACGCGGATCACCAACAGCGTTGTCAGCTTGGAGGCGGGACAAGCACTCAGTTGTGCCTGGGGTGACTACGACAACGACGGTTTTCTCGATCTGTTCGTCGCCAATGGAGTTGGCCCAAGCGAAAAGAACTTTCTTTTTCACAACAACGGCGACGGAACGTTTACGAAGGTCGCGACGGGTAGCCTCGCCAATGACTTTGCTGAATCAACGGGCGCGGCCTGGGGCGACTATGACAACGATGGTTTCCTGGATCTATTCGTAGCCAATGGAAATAGTAGTTTGCAAAGTAACTCGCTCTATCGGAACAGCGGGAACAGCAACAATTGGATCAATTTCAAACTGATTGGCCAATTCTCCAACCGCGCGGCCATCGGCGCGAAGGTGCGTGTCCAGGCGACGATCGGCGGAAACACATTCTGGCAATTGCGCGAAATTTCTGGCGGACATGGTGACAGTGGCCAGAACGACATGCGCGCGAACTTCGGCCTGGGCGACGCGACGAATATAGACATAGTGCGCATCGAGTGGCCGTCGGGCATTGTGCAGGAATTGCATAATGTCGCGGCGAAACAATTCCTCACCGTCACCGAGCAGGGCGTGGCGGTTTTCCCGCGCGTGCAGAATGCGCAACCTGGTGACACCGCCACGCTCACCGCGAATGCAACCTTCGCGGGGCCGCTGCAATATCAGTGGCGGCAAGGCGGCGTTGATCTGCCGGGCGAGACGAATCAAATCCTGTCGCTGACGAATGTGGCCACGGCGAACGCCGGCGATTATGCCGTCGATGTAAGAGACGCGGCCGGCGCGGAGTTGGGCGCGAGTTCACCGGCGCGGTTGAGCCTGCTCGAACCGCCGGTGATTCGCACGCAGCCGCAGAGCCAGATCCTGGCCGCCGGCGCGGACCTGGCATTGAGCGTCGAGATCGCGCCCACCTCAGCGCAAGTTGGCTACCAGTGGTTCAGAGGTGACTTTGCCCTCACCGCCCCAAGCCTGCCGACGCTGCTGCTTACCAACGCGACAATCAACAACGGCGGCAACTACTTGGTCGTTATTACCAACTCAATTGGCTCGACGACCAGCGCCGTCGCGGCGGTGACGATCATCAGGGACGTAAGCATCTCCACCAGCCTCGGCGGGAACGCTACCTTTCGCATCAATTCCGGTGGCCCGATCCCAAGCAGTTTCCAGTGGCGCTTCAATGGTGTGGATATTCCCGGCGCGACCAATCGTAACTACGCCATCACGAACACGCAGCCGGCGGACGTGGGCCAATACTCGGCGATCATTCGCACGGATTCCGCCTCCTTCACGAACTTCGCGCCGCCGCTGATAATTGATCCCGCCTTCACCAAAATCACCGACGGCCCGGTTGTGAATGACGCCTCGCAAACCTCCATTGGCACGGGCTGGGCGGACTATAACAATGATGGATACCTGGACCTGCTCATAGTCGGCGGTGCCTCCAGCAGCATTCGAAAGAACCTTCTTTACCAGAACAATCGAGACGGCACGTTCGCGAGGATTACCGACGGTCCGGTCGTTCAAGACTTTGCGGAGGGAGCAGGAATGGGTTGGGCGGATTACGACAACGACGGCTTCATTGACCTGGTGGTGGCAAGCTCGCGGGGCTTTCTTTATCGAAATCTCGACGGGAACTCCTTCCAAAACGTGACGACGAATGCGCTTGGCTCCTTGTCGGGCAGCTTTTCCACTGGCATTTGGGGAGATTATGATAATGATGGATGGCTCGATCTCTTTCTCCCCAGTGACTCAGCTACTACTACGCCCTATTTATACCGTAACAATGGCAATGGCACGTTTACCAGGATTACCGCGGGTCCCGAGGTCGCCTTTCGCGCCCTAACTAGCGGAGCGAGTTGGGCGGATTACGACGGCGATGGCTACCTGGATCTCTTTGTCCTCAAACAGAGCGGCAACAATCTGCTCTTCCACAACAATACGGACGGAACCTTTACCCAGATTTTAGCAGGGTCCGTCGTTAAAGACACCGCGGTTTCCAACGGGGCGGCCTGGGGCGATTACGACAACGATGGTTTTCTCGACCTATTCGTCTGCAATGGTGATTTCAGTGGAAACGGCTTTGTTAATTTCCTTTACCACAACAATGGCGACGGCACCTTCACCAGAATTACCGCGGGCGCCATCGCGAACGACCGCGGGAATTGGTCGAGGGCATCCTGGGAAGATTTCGACAATGATGGCTACCTCGACCTGTTCGTCCCTCATGACGTGACGGATGGAGACAGCCTGCTGCGAACCAATGCCTTCTATCATAACAACGGTGACGGCACCTTCACCAGGATCACCACCGGAAGCCTGGTTAACGATCGGTCTCGAGCGTCTTCAGCGTCCTGGGGCGATTACGATCGGGACGGCTTTCCGGATTTGGTGGTGGGCAATTACGGCGGGAAAAACTTCCTTTATCGAAACAATGGCAACAGCAACAACTGGGTCACCTTCCAGTGTTCCGGGCGGCTTTCCAATCGTTCCGCCATCGGTGCCAAGGTCAGACTCCAAGCCACCATCAATGGCAAAACTGATTGGCAGTTGCGTGTCATTTCCAATGGGGATGGGATGTCAGGCAACAGCCTGGAAGCTCACTTCGGCCTGGGCGACGCGACGAATATAGACTTAGTGCGCATCGAATGGCCGTCGGGCATTGTGCAGGAATTACATAATGTCGCGCCCAAACAATTCCTCACCGTCACCGAGGAGGGCGTGGCGGTTTTCCCGCGCTTGCAGAATCGAGCGCCTGGTGAAACAGCGACGCTCACTGCGAATGCGACCTTTGCCGGGCCGCTGCAATTTCAGTGGCGGCAAGACGGCGTTGATCTGCCGGGCGAGACGAATCAAATCCTGTCGCTGACGAATGTGGCCACGGCCAATGCCGGCGATTATACCGTCGATGTAAGAGACGCGGCGGGTGCGGAACTGGGCGCGAGTTCGACTGCCCGGTTGAACCTGCTCGAACCGCCGGTGATTCTCCAACAACCGCGGAGCCAGATTTTGGCCGCCGGCGCGGATGTTTCGTTGAGCGTCGAGATCGCGCCCACCACCGCGCAGGTTGGCTACCAATGGTTCATTGGCGCTACGCCGCTCGACGCGCCGAACCTGCCGACCTTGCTGCTCACCAACGTGCAAACCTTCAAAGGCGGCAATTACTTCGTTGTCATCACCAACTCGATTGGTTCGACGACGAGCGCCGTCGCGGGAGTGACCATCATCCAGGATGCGAGCGTCTCCAGCAGTCTCGGTGGGAACGCGACCTTGCGCTTCAGTTCCGGCGGTCCATTGCCAACCAGCATTCAATGGCGCTTCAATGGCGTGGACATTCTCGGCGCGACCAGGGCGGTTTACACCATCACCAACGTGCAGCCGGCGAACGTGGGCCAATACTCGGCGGTCATCCGCACGGATTTCGGTACGTTCACGAATACTTTGCCGCCATTGCTTATCGATCCGACGTTCGCCAAGGTCGCAAACAGTCCGATTGTAAAGGACGCCGCGTTCGGTGGCGGCGCGAGTTGGGGCGACTACAACAACGATGGCTGGCTGGACTTGATTGTCACTCGGAATGACAGCACCAACTTGCTCTACTTAAACAATCGTGATGGCACTTTCACCAAAGTGACCAAGGGGCAGGCTGGCGACATTTTGGGTTCTAAAGATATCGGGATATCCCCAGTATGGGCCGACTTCGACAACGACGGGTTTCTGGACCTTTTCAGCGTAAACGATGGGGCAGGAACACCTGGGCCAAACCGACTATTCAAAAACTTGGGCGATGGGTCGTTCAAACAACTGACGCAAGTCGAAGCCGGGCCTATCGTTGTCGATGGCAACACTTCCAACACCGCTGCTTGGGCGGATTACGATCAAGATGGCTTCGTCGATCTGGTCGTCACGACCGGGAACGGTCTTGGTCTGCCTGATCATCTATACCATAACAATGGCGACGGCTCGTTTACCAGAATCACTAACAGCGTAGTGACCGCTGCCGTTCCAGTGGGCAGTTCAAGTCCTGGTGCTATTTGGGGCGATTTCGACAATGACGGGGATGATGATTTGTTTGTGGCGGGCTTCAATCGACCCAACGCGCTGTTCATCAATAATGGTGACGGCACTTTTACGAAATCTTCGCTCGAATTGTCTTTGCCAACAGCGACGAGAAACCAGAGAGCAATTTGGGGGGACTTCGACAACGACGGCAACTTGGATTTATTCGTTCCTCGAAGCAATGAACGCAACACTCCCAGTCTTTTGTTTCGAAACAATGGCGACGGTACTTTCTCGCAAGACACGAACAGTATTGTGGCTCGCGAACCTGGCAAAGGGATTCGATCTTGGAGCGCGGCGTGGGGCGACTATGATAATGATGGGTTTCTGGATTTATTCGTATCGAATACCACGTACGATCCAGGCTCTGATACCAGCGGGCCGACGAAGAGTTTTCTTTACCACAACAACGGCGATGGCACTTTCACCAAGATCATCACGGGCAGTCCGGTGAACGATTCCATCCAGTCCTATCATGCTGCTTGGGGTGATTATGATAATGATGGTTTCCTCGATCTGTTTGTCCTGAACGACGAGGGGAGTGGCTCTCCAGGACAGTTTTTCAATTTCCTCTACCACAACACCGGCAACGCGAACACGTGGATCAAATTTAAGCTTGTCGGCCAGCTATCCAATCGCTCGGCCATCGGCGCGAAAGTGCGTGTGAAGACGCTCGGAGCGCGGTCTGCTTTGACCCCGGCAGCTGTTGGGCCACAAAGTCACGAAGACACGAAGAATTTGCAGAAAGAAAACCTTTCTCTTAGTGCCTTGGTGCCTTCGTGGCTGCGTTCGTCGGCCTCCGATCCTTCCGTGCGCTGGCAGTTGCGCGAAGTCATCAGCGGCGGCGGCTATGGCTCGCCGAACCAGCTCGAACCGCACTTCGGCTTGGGCAACGCGACGAACATTGATATAGTGCGCGTCGAATGGCCGTCGGGCATTGTGCAGGAATTACATAATGTCGCGGCGAAACAATTCCTCACCGTCACCGAGCCGGTGCTTATGGCGGGACCCAAGGCGCTGGATTTCGCGCTCGGAGCGACGGTGGTGTTCCGGGTCGAAACCAATCTGACCGGCCTCGCGAATTATCAGTGGCGCTTGAACGGCGCCGAGTTGCCCACCAAAACAAACGCGACGCTGACGGTGCCGGGCGTGACGGTGGCGAACGCCGGCAAGTACACCGTGACCGTCACGCTGCCCAATGGCGACACCGTGCAGAGCGCGGCGGCGTTGCTGCGTCCACCCGTGCCGCCGGGCATCGACACGCAGCCGGCGAGCGTCACGGTGAACCCCGGCGAGAGCGCCACGTTCACGGTCGCCGCGAGCGGCACGCCGCCGCTGACTTATCAATGGAGCCAGAACGGCATACGCCTCGTCGGCGCGACGAACGCGACGCTCTTCATCGCCAACACTCTCCCCGAGGACGCGGCCGATTACACGGTGGAAATCCGCAACCTGGCTGGAGCGGTGACGAGCACGCCCGCGACGCTCACCATCGCGGGCGCACCCAAGATCGCGACGCCACCCAAAGATCAAACCGTGAGTTTGAATGGCGTCGCCATCTTCGCGGTCAGCGCCGCCGGCACGCCGCCTTTCACGTATCAATGGCGCTTGAACGGCGCGGACATCGCCGGCGCGACGGGCCGCACGTTGACGCTCACGAATGCCACACTGGCGGACGACGGGAAAAAATTCACGGTGATCGTGCATAACGATTTGGGCACGGCGGTGAGCGCCACGGCCACGCTCACCGTCAGTCCGGCCTTCACCAAGATCACCCAAGGCCCGCTGGTCGAGGATATCCTGCAAGGCGGTGCCGGCTCGTGGGGGGATTTCGATGGCGACGGCCGGCTTGACGTGTTTTTGCAGACGTGGGATCCCAACCGGCCCAACGCCCTGTATCGCAATCTGGGCGGCGACAATTTCGAGCGTGTGACGAATGCGTTGACCGCCACCGTGGGGCAAACCTGGATCGGCGTTTGGGGCGATTACGACAACGACGGCCGGCCGGATTTGTTTGTGCCGCATCCCAACTTGCGCAACGAACTCTTTCACAATGAAGGCGGCGGCGTGTTCACCAAAGTCACCTCGCCGACCACGATCAATTCAGGCACGGCGAACGGGATTTGGGTGGATTTTGATCGCGACGGCGTGCTGGATCTGTTCGTCACCACCGACAATGGCACACGCGATTATTTCTATCGCGGCGTGGGCGACGGCACGTTTGTAGAGTGGAAGGCTGCCGAAGTAGGTCCGGTGGTGAGCACGTCGGCATCTACCTCGGCGGCGGCCTTTTGCGACGTGGATGGTGATGGAAACCTCGACCTGTTCATCTCGAATAATGACGGATCGGGTTATCTGTATCGCAACGATGGCACGGGGCGGCTCAATGCGATCAAGGCTGGCAGCCTGCCGTCGCCGACGTCGGCTGCCATCAAAACCGTTTCGGTGGCGTGGGGGGATTTTGACAACGACGGCTTGTTTGATCTGCTGACCACCGGGCGGGACGTTTCAAAAATGCAGCTCCACCATAATCTCGGCAACTGGCAGTTCCAGGAAATCAGCGTCGCAGCCGGGCTGAAGTTCAACGGCAATGTAAACACATTCGCGATCGGCGATTATGACAACGACGGCTTCCTCGACATTTACGTCGCCAACCAGGGCGGCCGCGACGTGCTTTACGTGAACCAGGGCGATGGCAGGTTTGTGTCCGTCGATATTGGTTCGCCGCTCGTTGAATCGTTGAGCAACAATGGCAGCAACGACAACGTCGTCTTCGTCGATTATGACAACGACGGCTTCCTCGATCTTTTCAAAGGCGCGGATTACGCGGCGGCCCGCCAGAATCTGCTTTATCGCAACAGCCTGTCGCAGGCGGGCAACACCAACGGCTGGCTCAAGTTCCAACTCGTCGGCACGGCGTCCAACCGCTCCGCCATCGGCGCGCGGCTCTCGTTGCGGACAAAAATTCGCGGGCGCGACGTGAGCCAGCTTCGGCAGATCGTTTCCGGCCATTTCCTCGGCGAAGGCTCCAGCGGCCAGATCGCGCACTTCGGCCTGGGCGACGCCACTAGCGCGGACGTTGTACGCATCGAATGGCCGTCGGGCATTGTGCAGGAATTACATAATGTCGCGGCGAAACAATTCCTCACCATCACCGAGCCGGCGGCGGTCGTTATGCCGCGGTCGTTGGATCTCGTGGTGGGCCGCGACCTGACCTTGAGCGTGAGCGTGACGAATGTGGCCGGCGAGTTCCGTTACCAATGGCGCTTCAACGGCGTCGATCTCGCGGGCGAGACGAATGCGACGCTCACGCTCGTGAACGCCCAGGAAGCCAGCCTCGGCAGCTACTCGGTGTTGCTGGGCCTGGCCAATGGGGCGGACACCGTCCTCGCGGCGTCGGCGAAGCTCGTGCTGCCCGGCCCGCCGGTCATCACGCGGCAGCCGCAGAGTCTGGCGCTCAACCCGGGCGACAATGCAACCTTCAGCGTCACGGCGACGGGCACGGAGCCGCTCGGGTATCAATGGAGCCTGGAGGACACGGCCATCGCGGGCGCGACGAACGCCACGCTCGCGTTGGTGAACGTGCAGGCCACCGACGCCGGCAGTTACACCGTGACCGTGACGAATCGAGCCGGCCGCGCCACCAGCACGCCCGCAACGCTCGCACTCACCGGCGCGCCACAAATTAGTGTCCAGCCGAAGGACCAATCCGTGAGCGTAGGCGCAGCCGTGCGTTTGACAGTCGGCCGCACGGGCACGCCGCCGTTGAATCTTCAGTGGCGCTCGAACGAGGTCGCCATCGTCGGCGCGAATGGCCCCCTATTGGTTTTGTCAAACGCGGTACCCGCGTTTGCAGCAAGCTATAGCGTGGTCGTGAGCAACGCGCTGGGCACCGTCATAAGCCAGCCCGCGCGTGTCGAGGTGGACTCGGCATTCACGAAGATCACGACCGGGCCAATCGTTACTTTTACTCAGAGTGGTTTCTCTCTCGGTGCAGCCTGGGGTGACTATGATAACGACGGATTGGTTGACTTGTATGTAGCCGATGTTAGCCAACCGAGTTCGCTCTTCCATAACAACGGCGACGGGACGTTCACGCGGATCACCAACAGCGCGGTGGGCGAACTGATCACCATCAAGGGGGATTCGCACGGTGCCATCTGGGGTGACTACAACAACGACGGGTACATTGACCTGTTCGTGGCGAACTACACTGGCGACACTTTGTCATCCGACGGCAGGAGTTCCCTCTTCAAGAACAACGGCAATGGCACGTTCACCAGATTGAAGACGCCGCAAGTCGGCATAGCGGCCGCTGAAGACGGTCATGCGCAGGGAAGTGCCTGGGCGGATTACGACAACGATGGGTATTTGGATCTGTTTGTCGTCAACTACGATGGCATATCGAGCTTTTGGTACCACAATAATGGGGACGGGACTTTCTCAAAAATCACGGACTCCAATGTGAAACTCGATGGTTCTGCATTTGCGATCACGCTGGGCGATTACAACAACGACGGTTTTCTGGATATTTTCGTCCCGGAACTTGATGCGAACCGGCTTTACCGGAACAATGCCGATGGAACTTTCACTCGCATGACCGCCGCCCAGGTTGGGCCGATCGCCCGCGATCCCGGGGATCCATCGTTCCAACCCACATTTAGCGCGGCCTGGGGAGATTACGACAATGACGGCAATCTCGATCTGTTCGTCGCCAATGACGAATCAGTGCCAAACAACTACCTCTATCATAACAACGGCGATGGAACTTTTGCTTCGATGACCAACAGCGTGGCGGCTTCAAGGAACAACGGAACTCGCTCGATCGCCGGCTCTTGGGCCGATTATGACAATGATGGCTTTCTGGATCTATTCGTCGCGAACGGCGGTGGCGGCGTACTTGATCAAAACAATTTCCTCTTTCACAACAACGGCGATGGCACGTTCAGCAAGGTGACCACGGGCAGTCTGGTTAATGATGGGGGACTTTCCAACAATGGCGTCTGGGCGGATTATGACAACGATGGCTTCCTCGACTTGTTTGTTTCGCGAGTTCAACGCGATAACTTCCTGTATCGGAACAACGGGAACGCGAACAGTTGGCTCAAGCTCAATCTCGTCGGTAAAATTTCCAATCGCTCGGCCATCGGCGCGAAGGTGCGCGTGCTGGCGTTTTATCGCGACGATGAACGCTGGCAGTTGCGGGAAGTCTCCGGCGGCGGCGGCTGGGATGCGCAGAACGGTCTGCTGCCGCACTTCGGCCTCGGCGACGCGACGGCGGCGGAGATCGTCCGCGTCGAGTGGCCGTCGGGCATTGTGCAGGAGTTTTACAACGTGGGCGTGAAGCAGACCCTCACGCTCACCGAAGCGGTGCTGGTCGCGGGGCCGAGGACGTTGGAATTCGTGGGCGGCGCGGGCTACACCATAAGCGTGGCCACCAACCTGACCGGCCTGGTGAATTACCAATGGCGTTTGAATGGCGTCGATCTGCCGGGCGAAACGCGGGCGGCGTTGACGCTGCGCGGCGTCACGGCGGCGAGCGCGGGCAAATACACGGTGGTGGTGCGGGCGCGCAACGGCGACCTGATCGAAAGTTCGCCGGCGATCCTCAAAGCGCCGGTGCCGCCCAGCATTGCGACGCAGCCGGTGGGCGCGACGATCAACCCCGGCGAGAACGCGACGTTCAGCGTGGTGGCCGCCGGCTCGCCGCCGCTCCTATATCAATGGAGTTTGAACGGCACGGTCATCGACGGCGCGACGAATGACACGCTCGCGATCACCGGCGCGCAGGCGGCGAACGTGGGCGATTATACGGTCGTGGTGCGCAACGCGGGCGGCGCGGTGACGAGCACGAACGCAAAGCTGCAAATCCTTGGCGCGGCGGGAATTGGCACCTCGCCCAAGGATCTGTCTGTGAGTATCGGCGCGGACGCGAAGTTCTCCATCCGAGCCTCCGGCACGGAGCCTTTCAATTATCAATGGCGTTTGAACGGGGTGGCTATTACCGGAGCGACGAACAGCGTATTCGTCTTCACCAATGTCACGCTGGCGGACAACGGGAAAAAATTCAGCGTCGTCGTGCGCAACGATCGCGGGTCCGCGACGAGCAAGGAAGCGACCATCCATGTGGACGGGACGTTCACGGTTTACCCGTCCAACGCGGGCATCGTCTCGACCTTTGGAAATGGCGCCTGGGGCGATTATGATGGAGACGGATTGCTAGATTTCTACCTCTCCCGAGGCGCCAATCCCAATCCCAATTTTCTCTTTCACAACAACGGTGATGGCACGTTCAGCTCGGTGACGAATGCCACGACCGTCTATACCGGCGGCGGGGTCAGTGAAGGCGTTGCCTGGGGCGACTATGACAATGACGGGCGGCTGGATCTTTTAGTTGCCAATGGATTTGGCTCTGGCAAGGGGCAGATTGCATTTCTCTTCCACAATGAGGGCAATGGCGTGTTCACGCGCACCGTTGCGAAATCGCTAGCGAATGCGTTCGGAGATTTTAACAGCGCCGCCTGGGCTGACATTGACAACGACGGTTATGTGGATGCGTTGCTCACCGCCCTCGCGCTGGGGCGAAATTTTCTTTTCCGTAATGAGCAGGGAACCAATTTCGTCGCCATCAACAACACTCCCATCGTGGCGGATCTTGGACAAGGCTCGGCTCCAACTTTTGCGGACTACGACAACGACGGGTTCGTCGATTTGTTAATCGCCAGTTTTAGTGGAGCGAAGAATTATCTCTATCACAACAATGGAGAAGGTGGCTTCACCAAGGTGCTCGGCGGTGTGGTCGCCGACCAGCCTGCGAGTGGATCGTCGGCCACGGGGGCGTGGGGCGACTATGATAACGATGGGTTACCAGATCTTTACGTGCCCAACGGCTTCACGCGCAATTATCTGTATCACAACAACGGCGGCGGAACGTTCACGTCGGTCAGCCAGGCCCCGATCACCACGGATATCGGTGGTGTAGGTCTGGTCTCGGCTGCCATTTGGGGCGATTACGACAACGACGGCTTCCTGGATTTGTACGTCGCGCGTATCGGGCAGACGGATTGGATGTACCACAACAACGGCGATGGGACATTTTCCCGCGCCGACGTGGGCAGCCCGACCAGCGACGTGGGCGATTGGTGGAGTAGCAGTTTCGCGGACTTCGATAACGACGGTTTCCTGGATCTGTATGTTGGCAGCACAGTCCAGAACAAATTCTATCGCAACAATGGAAACACCAACCAGTGGGCGAAGTTCGCCCTGGTCGGGAAGGTGTCCAACCGTTCGGGCATCGGAGCAAAGGTGCGGGTCAAAGCGAACATTCGCGGCCGCACGATGACGCAGCTTCGGGAAATCTCGACGGGCGACGGTTGGAACGCCAATGGTCTGCGGGCGGACTTCGGACTGGGTGACGCGACGAACATGGACACCGTGCGCATTGAATGGCCGTCGGGCATCGTGCAGGAATTACATAATGTCGCGGCGAAACAATTCCTCACGATCACCGAGCCGGAGGTGACGGTGTCGCCGAAAAAGACAGAATTGACTTTGGGCGCAACGGAAACGTTCACCGTGTCGATCGGACTACCGGGCACGTTCAAATATCAATGGCGATTCAACGGGACAAATCTGGTGGGCAAAACGAACGCGACGCTGGTGCTGAACAATGCGCAACCCAATCAGACCGGCGCTTACAGTGTGTTGGTGACCAATGCGGATACTTATGTGGTCAGTTCGCCGGGTCGGCTGACCTTCACGTCGCCGCCGGTGTTCACCCCAGACATTCCAGATCAGTCGGCCAGTCTGGGCGCGGATGTGCAACTCTCGGCCACGGTGATTGGAACGCTGCCGCTGTTTTACCAATGGTATTCCAACAATGTCGCCGTCGCGCGGGCGACCAATGCCACGTTCGTCGTGCCCAGTGTGACCATGACCAACTCCGGCAGCACTTTTCGCGTGGCAGTGACGAATCAGTATGGGTCGGCGACAAGCCGGACGTTCGCGCTGACGATTGATCCGACGTTCACCAAGATCACGACCGGCCCGGTGGTGACCGACGGCGGCAACACGCGCGGCGGCGCATGGGGCGACTACAACAACGATGGCTTCCTTGATTTGGTCGTCCTACAGCGCGGGTCCCAGCCGAGTTTGCTGCTCTACCTGAACAACCGCGACGGAACATTTGCGAAGCTGACCACGAATCAGCTGGGAGCCAGTTTTGGGGCGGATGCCGATGCGTTGAGCGCCTCCTGGGGCGATTACGACAACGATGGTTTTCTGGATTTGTTTGTGGCCAATGGATCGGCAGTGAAGGGTCAGACGAACGCATTTCTCTACCACAACCGCGGTGACGGGACGTTTGAGCGGATGACGACGAACACCGTGGGGGACATCGCGGCTTCGCCGTATCTTTTGGCCGGAGGAAATTGGGCGGATTACGACCGGGATGGCCATCTCGATCTGGTCGCCCGCGCGGCGGACAAAGACTCCGCGGTGCTCTATCACAACAACGGCGATGGCACGTTTTCAATGGTGGCGGGCGGTGACATCACGCTGGATGCGGATCCGACGTTCCGCCAAACCACCATCGGCGCCGCGTGGGCAGATTATGACAATGATGGTCTGCCGGATTTCTTCGCCACGAATTCCGGATTGATTACGACGCGGAACAGCGACTACCTCTACCATAACAACGGCGACGGCACGTTTGCGAGGGTGACGCAGGGACCAGTGGCGAACGACGCAAGCCCGACCATTGGGTGCGCCTGGGGAGACTATGACAACGATGGGTTCCTTGACCTCTATGTGACGACGTGGGCTGGGCAGGGCGGCACCAATTTTCTTTATCATAACGAACACGACGGCACGTTCACGCGGGTCACGAGCGGAGTGTTTGGCAGCGAAGGCGGCAATTCGCGCACGGCTGCGTGGGGAGATTACGACAATGACGGATATTTGGATTTGTTTGTGGCGAATGCGGGCCTGCTGCCGCTGCCCGGCGGCGGCAACGCGTTCGTGCGGAAGAACAGTTTTCTCTACCATAACAACGGCGACGGCACGTTCACCAAGATCCTGACGGGAAGTTTGGTGAACGACGGCGGCATCTCCTACACGGCGGCGTGGGGGGACTACAACAATGACGGCTTCCTGGATTTGTTTGTCGGCAACTCCGGCACGCCACCCGTCTTTGAAAATGACTTCCTCTATCTGAACAATGGAAACAGCAACCATTGGCTGATCGTCAAATGCGTCGGGACGCTTTCCAACCGGCAGGGAATGGGCGCCAAAGTCCGGCTCACGGCGACAATTCATGGCAGCGTGGTGACGCAATTGCGGGAGATTTCCGGCAACGAAGGAGTGGCCGGAACGCCGCCGGCCCTGGCCCACTTCGGGCTGGGCGACGCCTCACTCAGTGAAACGGTGCGCATCGAGTGGCCGTCGGGCATCGTGCAGGAGTTGCACGGCGTGGCGGCGAACCAAATTTTGACCGTCACAGAGCCAGCCCGACCGCAAATCAAAGCGCCGACGCTGCTGGCGAACGGAGCCTTTCAATTCACGCTGGTCGGCGGAGCGAACGATGTTTATCGCGTCGAATCCTCGGCGGATTTGAAATCGTGGCGGAACCTGGGCACCGTGACGAACGTAACGGGCCAGGTGACGTTCATTGATGCGAAGAGCGCCGGCGCAAGCGAGCAATTCTACCGGGCGGTGAAGCAGTAGCCTTTGAATTGAACGAGTGAACCACCAAGGCACAACGACACGAAGGCATGAAAGAGCTGGCGCTCTTGGTGGCGTCGCGCTTTGGTGGTTCAAAACGTGCGGCGGCCTGAGCTTGATCGCTTGCGTGCTGTTCC
The DNA here is from genome assembly GCA_016195385.1 of Verrucomicrobiota bacterium. Classification (GTDB taxonomy): domain Bacteria; phylum Verrucomicrobiota; class Verrucomicrobiia; order Limisphaerales; family JACPZS01; genus JACPZS01. Next base: position 1,224 of record JACPZS010000129.1, on the reverse strand, counting down.
CGCTCGCCGCCCGCTTTCGAGCCTTGGCGGCGGAACCGGCACAAAAGAGCGACACGGAAATCAAATGCGGCTGGTTGATGCAGTTTCTCCGCTCCACAACGTGGCCGCCGGGCACCTTCCCCAACACAAATACGCCGCTGATGGTGACGGTGATCGGCAATGACAGCTTTGGCAGCTTCTTCGATGATTTGCAGAGAAAGGGAGCCAACGGCAAGCCGGTCGTGCTGAAGCGAGTCAGTGACGTGTCGGAAGCAAAAAACTCGCATGTCGTGTTTGTGAGCGCCACGGAGAGCAAAAAATTGGATGAGATATTGGAAACCATAAAGTCGCAAAAAGTGCTGACGTTGGGAGAGACGCGGGAATTTGTGAAACTGGGCGGGATCGTGAATCTCACTTTCACGAAGGACACTTTTTTTGAATTCAACAAAAAGGCAATTGATCGATCAGGATTGCAGATCGATTCGCGCCTGTTAGCCTACGGCAAGAAAGTGGAATAAGTGACACATGCAACCATTTGGCCGGCTTTCAATTAAACGAAAATTGATGGTGATCATCCTGCTGGCCAGCAGCAGCGTGCTGCTCCTGGCGTGCGTTGGTTTCGTGGCCTATGATCAGATCAAGTTCCAACAGGGGATGGAAAGTGATTTGAAGACGCTGGCCAAGATCATCGGCTCCAGCAGCAGCTTCGCGGCGAGCATGGAGGATCAAAACGTCGGCAAAGAACTGCTCGACGCCCTGCAGGCGCAAAAGCGCGTGGTCTCCGCCTGTTTGTATTCAGCGAGCAACAAGGTCGTGGCGGTTTACACACGCGAAGGCTGGGCCGGCCCGCCACCGCCCGCCAGGCCGGCAAGCAACGAGGCGGCGTCCCCGCCGGGCTACCTCTCCGTGTTTCAGCCATTGGATTATCACGGGGAGCGGACGGGCACGTTGTTTGTGCAGTATTCAATGGAGGAAATGTCCACGCGGTTGCGAACTTTTTTGGGCGTGGTGGCGGTGATTTTCGGAATGGCTGTGGCGTTGGTGGTGGTCATTTCCTCGCGGTTGCAACGCATCATTTCCCAACCCATCCTCGAATTGGCGCGCACGGCCAAGGTGGTCTCCGAAGAAAAAAATTACACGGTTCGAGCGGTGAAACAAAACGAGGACGAGGTTGGCTTCTTGATCGACCGGTTCAACGAGATGCTCGGGCGCATCGACGAGCGGGAAAAGGAATTGGAGAAAGTG